>JAKSPX010000113.1 GCA_024404415.1 Clostridia bacterium
TTTCGTAGTCCTCGGTCGGCTGATCCAGAACTTCCTTCCACGGGTATTGGGCGACCGCCGCCGTCACGACGATGTCGGGCAGGGCAAATTCCCGCTCGATCTTCTCCCTCATCGCCATGACCGAATCAAGCTTCCCGACGTCGCAGGAGGCGTGATAGGCTTTCACGCCGTATTTTTCACGGATATCCGCGGCAAAAGCCTCGGCTCTTTCCGCGTTATGCTGATAGACGAGGATGACGTCCGCGCCCGCCTCGGCGAGCTTTCTCACCATGCCGCGCCCAAGCTGCCCGGTCTCGCCGGTGACAAGGGCGGTCGTGCCCGATAAATCAAGCTTTACCATTTCGTGTCACGCTTCTTCATAGATTCTCCGGGGCTCCCGGAGGCTTTCATTCATATAGACCGCGTAGCTTGCGCGGAGCGGCGCCGGGCGGCGGGAGGTGGTGACTTCCATGTTGAGGCTCCCGCGGTAGCCGATCTTTTTGAGGGTCTTCATGACCCCGTTCCACCCGATATTCCCGAGGAAGGGGGCAAGGTGGATGTCGTCCTCGCCGAAATTGTCGTTGAGATGTACCAGAACCAACAGTGAGCCGACCTTTTCGAGGCTCTTTTCCTGATCCTGCATGGAGATGTTGGCGTGGCCCGTGTCCCACGTCACGCCGATGGAGAGGCTGTCTGCCAGATATAATAAGTCGTTCACGTCGGTCGCGTAGCGGCGGATGCGCGCCGGGGCGCTTCTCCCCGCGCCGCGCATATTCTCAAGGCCCAGGGTGAGGCCGACCTTGTGGGCATAGTCCGCATAGGGCTTGAGGAATTCAAGCGCATTCTCCGCCTCTTTATCGTGGTCATAATCCTCGCGCATAGAGGTGCGCGGATGGATGGCCGCGGCCTCCGCGCCGAGCATCTTCGCCACGTCCATGCCGCGCAGGGAGGCGATGCGGAAGAATTCCCAGCTCTCCGCGTCGTCTGCCGCCGGGTAGGAAAAAGGCAGATGGACGTACCTGATCTTCATGCCGCCCTTTTCCGCCGCCTCGGCTTTGGCGGCGAAAAGCGCTTCGTAGTCCTCTTCCAGAAGCTCCTTCACGCGGAGATCGAGGTCAAATTCGTCAAAGCCCGCCTTTTTCGCAAAGGCCGTCTCCTCCGCCGCCGTGGCTTCGCGCGTGGGGAGGATATCATAGGAAACACAGAGTTTTTTCATAGTCGTCACCTGATAATGGCGATATCGGTGAGTTCAAAGGTGCTGCCGCGGCCGTCCGGAGCGAAGATCGGCTGGATCTCCAGCGTGTGCTCCCCGTCTTCAAGACCGGTGACCGGCTCCATCGCGCGCACCCAGTCGGTGGCGTTTAACGACCACGCGGGCAGCGGGGCGTTTTTCTTCACCCATTCGCCGCCGTCGATGCGGTACTGATAGGCTGCGTGGAAGAGATTTTCCATCTTGCGGAGCACGAAGCCGCGCCCCTCGAATTTCAGGAAGAGCGAGGAGGTCATGGACGCGGTGAAGAGGATGTGTTCCACCGTCGGGATGCGTCTTTCGTGCACCAGTCTCCATGCACCGCGTCTCTCGATCTTTTCAAGCGGGAAACGATAGGTCTTCCCCCAGTTGTCCGCGTGGAGCGGCGCGGGGATCTCATAAGTCTGCGGCTTTGCGTTTGCGATTTCCTCTTCCAGAAGAGCGCAGACGGGTTCGGCGTAGAAGCGGCTGCCCGCATCCGCCGGATGCAGGCCGTCCGGGAGCCATTCCTCCCACTTGAGGAAGCCCGACATGACGAGGTCGAAAGTATAACGCGACATGAAGACGCTTGTGAGGGAATAGTGGTCGGCGAGTTCCTCCCAGTCGCAGATGGTCCGGGGAAGCGTCCCGGCGAGGAAATCGTCATACATGGCCTGAGAATAGGTATAAGTCACGACGATGTCGCTTTCGGTGCCTTCCAGAAGCTTGCGGACCACGCCCTCGCGGCAGGCGCCCCAGGCTTGTTCGCCATCGTTGACGGCTGATTCCACGAAGATCAGATCGGGTTTATAGGGAATGACGCTGTCGTCGACGTAGAGAATGCTGGAAAGCGAGCCGGTCGCGCCCTTGGCGGCGTTTTCCACGTCCACGATGAGGCCGGGATAGCGCGCGACGAACCAGTCGGCCACCTTGTCCGCCCACCTCTTGGCGTCGCCGGGCTCGGTGATGGAGCCGCCGACGAAGGCGATGGTGATGTGGCCTCTTCTGATAGCCTCGGCCGTGTGCCAGAGGGGACGGCGGGAGGTGATATAGGGTTTCAGATCTTTGACGTTATTCATGTCCATACCTCACTTTTTATGATAAAAAATGACTTTACTGGAGCGTTTTTCGGGCAAAGAGACGGTGACGCCGCCTTTCCCGATCTCTTTATCGGAGAGAACAAAGCTTTCGCCGGTCAAGGAGTCCTCAAAGGCGTAATCGCCTTCCGTGAGTCCTGAACGAAGGAGGCTTGCTTTCGCCACGGGGCTCTTTTCGCGGCGGAAGGTCATGAGCACGCCCTCATCCTTTTCCGGGTCGTGATACTGCCAGACGCACCATTCCTTCTTGGAAAGCGACCACGCGGTAAGCGGATAGAAATCGCGGTTGAAATAAGGCCGTGCCTTTTTGTATTCCTTCACAAGCGCACGGAGGATATCCATGGTAGGTGTTTTCACGACGGGATTTTCTTCCGTCCACCACCAGTTGTGCTCCGAAAGCGCCGAGCCGTAGCAGCTTCGGATCTCGTAAACGTCATCCATCGCGCCGTTGATGCCGGTCGCGGAATACGGGAAGAGCGAGGAAACGGCGGTATTCTGCGCCTGCGTGACGTCCGGGTCGGCGTTGAAGAAGCACTGGTAGTCGCTTCGCCACAAAGGAAGCGCACGGGCGAGCATTTCGATGTCGTTTCGTCTGCCGCCGGAGGAGCAGTTATCGATATAGAGCTTGGGGAATCTTTCCAGAAGCGCATCCCAGAGCTTATAAAGGCCGTTGATATATAAGATCTCCGTGATGCCCCGTCTCCCCTCCGTGTCGCGGCTTTGCCAGTACGGAAGCGGATCAAAATTGAAATCCTGCCGGTAGCAGTCGAGCTTCAGCGTTTCGATGTGCCCGAAAAGCATTTCAAAGACCATTTTATTGGCTTTCGGATCGCCGAGATCGACCAGAAGGTCGTCCCTTCCGATGTCGATCATGACTTCCGGATGTTCCTTCACCCAGTCGGTCCCGCGCCGCGCGCGTTCCGGTTCCACCCATAAGAGCATCTCCAGCCCCGCCTGATGCGCGGCCTCGGAAACCTCCTTCAAGCCGTCCGGATGGTCGCGGGTATTCACGTTCCAGCTTCCCGTGTGCTGGCCCCAGTCGCCCTCGTGCTCGTTTTTGGAATATTGGGTCGAGTGGCCGTACCACCCGGCGTCGATGAAGAAGCATTCAAAGCCGAGGTCGTTTTCGGTGATGCCCTTGATATGCTCCAGCATGGTCGCGCTCTTCATAGCGCCCCAGGTCATGGCGTTGACGCGGCCGTAAGGCGGCCTGTCCCCTTTTCCGAGCACACACCGTTCGCGCATGGCGCGGCGGAAAGCGTTGTGCCCCGCGTCTGACCCTTTTTCATATTCCACCGCTAAAAGCGAGACAGTCCGTACTTTTTCGCCGGGCTTGAGATAGAATTCCGCTCCGTCAAGACCTGCGCGGAAACTGACGCCTGCCTCCGTCATCCGGAAGGAGGCTTTCCATCTTCCCGTCCAGCCGACGCCGAAGATCACGCCGCTTTCACCCACAGACAGTTCAAAATACGGTGCGGTGGTCTCGCAGGAACGGCCGCCGACAGGCGCGAAGACCAGTTCCTCTCCGAAATGAAGCTCATGTTCAATGGCGCTGTACTCGATCTCATCGCAGTTGGAGCCGCGATAACTTTTGAGAATGACCTTCGGTTGCTGCAGGAAACCGCGTCCCGGAGCATGGAAGCCCTCCGGGAAAGCGATCACACCGTCGGTGTCGGCGATTTCGGAAAGGAGCGCCGTTTCACCATCCCCGGTATTTTCAAAAGTATTTACCGTGTAGACGCCGCCGGCATACTTTTCATTTTTCCGCGTGACCTTCAGATTTCCGAAAAGGGCGCTTTTTACCCCTTCCCCTGCCGGAAGAAGGTCGTTTCCGGTGATTTTCCTGTCACCGTAGACAAACGAGAATCCGTTTTTAAATTTCATGCGTTTTCTCCCTTCAGTTTGATGAATCTCCACTTGCCCTTGCCGTAATGCCACGCGATGAGGGCGGTGCGCAAAAGCTGATCGGCCACCAGCGCATACCACGCGCCCCAGAGGCCGAGCGAGAAGACGTTGACGAGCAGGAGTGCAAGACTGCTTCGCACGACAAGCACCGTGATGAACATGACCACGGCGGGGAAGCGCGTGTCGCCCGCTCCTCTGAGCGCGCCCGCGACGATGAACTGGCTGGACTGGAAGGGCTGGATGCAGCCGACCATGATGAGGATGCTGCCGCCGAGGGAAACCACCTCGGGCGTCTGGTTGTAGAGCCAGACGACGCTCCTGCCGCAGACGATGAGGAGCAATCCTAAAACGATGGAGGTATAAAGGCCGATGCGGCGGGTGTGGCGGGTGTAATTCTCCGCCATGTCGATCCGCTTCTTGCCGAGGCTCTGCCCCATCAATGTCGTAGCGGAGTTTGCGAAGGCCTGCCCGGTCATGAAGCTCATGGCCTGAATATTCATGCAGATCTGGTGGGTGGCGTAGGCCACGTCGCCGAGGCCCGCGACGGTGCGGGTGTAGATGATGATGCCCGCGCGCATGAAGAGCTGCTCCACCATGGAGGGGATGCCGATGGAGACCACGTTGGCGAGGATCATCCAGTCGATCCTGAATTTTTCGCGGAGGCTCAAATAGACGTAGCGCTTTTTATTGAGCACGATGATGACCGCGAAGACGAATGCCGCCGTCTGTCCGATGATGGTAGCGAGCGACGCGCCCGCGACGTCCATTTCCGGGAAGCCGCACTTGCCGTAGATCAGGAAATAGTTGAAAACGAGGTTGACCGCGTTGGCAAGCGTGTTGTAGATAAGGGGCATCTTGGTGTCGCCGATGCCGCGGAGCACCGCCGTGAAGGTAAAGGTCAGGCACAGGGGCACAAAGCCGTACATTTGAATGACGAAATAGTCCTTTGCGAAGGCGTAGGTCGCGCTCGAAATGCCGTCACCGCCCATGAAATGCAGGAGCGGAGCGGCGAAAATGACGCCGACGACCATAAAGAGCACCGAGAGGACAAGGTTGAACAAGAGCGACTGGCGGAAAACCTGATTGGCCTTCTCGCGGTTACCCTGCCCGCGGAAGCGCGCCACCATGGCGGTTGCGCCGACGTTCAGGGCCTGCATCATGGTCATCAGAAGGAATTTCGGCTGGGCACTGATGCCGACGGCCGAAAGCGCCTGCACGCCCATTTCACCCGGGAGCTGACCGACCATGATCTGGTCCGCCATGCTGGTGAGCTGGGTCAGGACAAGCTCCAAAAAGGAGGGCCACGCGATCTTCACCACGTCTCCGTAGAGCATCCGGTGGGTCACCCCTTCCGGGAGCGGCATCTTTTTGAATTTTGAGCCTTTTTCCGGGAGGTCCTCGTCTCTTCCCATGGGAAGGTCGTCCAGCGTCGTTCTGACCATTTTGGTCTTTTCCTCG
>JAKSPX010000114.1 GCA_024404415.1 Clostridia bacterium
GATCGGCCTCGACCCGGCTGTGATGGCGTCTCCGTTCATCACCACCTGCGTCGACGCTCTCTCGCTGATCATTTATTTCAGCATCGCCTCCGCCCTTCTCGGCATCTGAATCTTCAAAGCAAAGCAGACCCACTAAAGCGAGTTCTCTCACTCGTGTCTGCTTTGCTTTCTTCCTATCCGTACTCCGTAAAAGAGGTCAATCGTTATGAAGAGTATCGTCAGTATCTTCCTCACCGCGCTTTTCATCGCCCTGCTCTTCGCAGGCTGCGGTTCTCAGAAGGCCAGAAACGCGCCGGTCAGCTCCCTTTGTCGGCTACATCGCGGTGCAGGATCTCACCAAAGTCAGCGACATCATCCGCAGCCGCACCTACGAAGCCTTCTTCCCCCTGATCGCCACCGCGCTGATCTATTTCCTGCTCGCCAACCTGCTCACCCTGCTTCTGGGCGCGCTTGAATGGAAGCTGGAACCAAAGCGCAAAAACCGCACCGTCAAGGGTGTGGAGATGTAAAAAGAAGTCCATACAAATCGAGCCATGAAATGCGAACAGCGCATTTCATGGCTCGATTTTTTACGCCTCTATGAAAGTACAGTTATTTACTCGCTAAACTTCAAGAGATCCTTTTTCTTTTCAGCAAATTCCGTCTCAGAGATGATCCCCTCATCAAGAAGTTGCTTATATTTCCTGATTTCTTCGAATTTATCCCCATCACTCGCCTGCGATTGCGGTACAGGTATCATCCTATCCGGAGTAACATTTGTCGGCATCGGGCTTTCTTTTTTGTCATCATACGTCTTCTGTCCTCCAAGCGCCTCACTTTTTGTATGTCCGCACGGACAGCTTGTTACGTAGTTTGGATGAACCTTACCGCAGACACACTGCCATTCATTAGCACCCTGTGAAGCCGTTTGTGTCAATCTCGGTGCATTCTTCGTTTTGCCGCAGTGCGGACAAACGCTACTCGACAGCGGCACATAACTACCGCATTCGCATTTCCATACACTGCTGTCCGGATTGTTGACGGCCTTGTCCAAAGCAAAGCCATTGTTATTGTTGCCATAGAGCATATACGCTTCCGGTTTTGTCAACGCTATGATGAGGGCTATAAACCCAAAGAAAAATCCCCACCAAAACCAGTTCTCCATGTAGCCTTTATTCTCGATCACTTTTTTACAAACAACACCCCAGATGATTCCCCAGATAAGAACCCCAATGATATATCCTATCATATTTTTCACTCCTTCTTTTCATCAAATACAGGTTTTTCTTCGGTGGCTTCATTACTTTTCATAGCGTCTTCCACTTGCTTCGCATAGCACTCCTCCCTCAGTTCCATATAGTCGGTGTGATAACTATACCACATAGCATACAGTATTACTATATGCAAAATATACAATATTACCTGATGTCTTCTTGTGCAAAAATCTGTAAGATGATAAGTGAGGTGATTATGTTGTATACACGCATCAGAAGTGAACGTGAAAAACTCGGTTATACGAGAGAGAAATTCGCTGAATTACTGGATGTCAGCGTATCTTATCTGGCGGAATTGGAGCGCGGAAAAACCGGGATTTCCGTTAAACTCCTGATGAAAGTCTGCACTGTACTCGGCCTTTCCGCAGATTATATCCTGTTTGGTGAGGAACGTGACGAAGATCGTGTACTTCTTGATAAGTTTCGGAGAGTCGACCCTAAGTATCTCCCCTTACTCAATGATACTATTGCCAACCTATTGATACTATCTGAACACGAAGAATAAACCCTGAGATATAAAGCAACCCTCTCAGTCATTTGCTTCGCAAACGCCAGCTCTCCCAGAGGGAGAGCCTTCCATGCGTGCAAATGAGACCGGGAGGGTCGCTTTGCATTTTTAATTATTATCGTTTTTTACATAGTTCCACAGGGTTATCCACAGTTTTCCCCATTATTTTGCAGAGATTCCGACATTTTTCATGAAATTCGGCAGGGATTCCTCGAAATCGACGCCGAAGCGGATGTCGGTCCCGGCAGCCTTGGTGCGGGCGATGGATTCCACCGTGAAGTCCACCGCGATGCCGATGGCGTCGGAGAGCGGCTTGCCCTTGAGGATAGCGGCGACGAGCGCAGAGCCGTAAACATCGCCGGTCCCGTGGTAATAACCGTCGATCTTGTCGGCAAAGGCGTAGCCATAGTCGCCGGTCGTGCTGTCATAAGAAGCACTGCCGAGCTTGCCTTCTTCAAAGCTGACGCCGGTGAGGACCACCTTGCCGCGGCAGAGGGAGGAAAGGCGCTTCAGGAGCTTTTCGATGTAGTTCCTGTCGTAATCATCGCCGGGATATTCCTCGCCGAGCATAAGGGTGGCTTCGGTGAGGTTCGGGATGATGATGTCGGATTTTTCGCAGAGCTTGGCCATGCCCTGCGGGAAGTCCTTGGCAAAGGAGGCATAAAGCTTGCCGTTGTCGGCCATGACGGGGTCGGTGATGACGAGGGTATCCTTGCCTCTGAACTCGTCATAGAAATCCCCGACCAGCTTGAGTTGTTCAAAGGAGCCGAGATAGCCGGAATAAATGGCGTCGAAGCCGATGCCGACCGACTTCCAGTGATCGGCGATTGGCTTGACGTCCTCGGTGAGATCGCGGAAGGTATAGCCGGTGAAGCCGCCGGTGTGAGTGGAGAGCACCGCCGTGGGAAGCACGGTGCATTCGATGCCCGCCGCCGAAAGGATCGGCAGCGCGACCGTCAGGGAACATTTGCCGAAGCAGGAGATATCGTGGATCGCCGCAACTCTTTTCTGTGCCATATAGAAAAACCTCTTTCGTTTTTATTACAATTTTATCCTTGCCAATTCACAAACCTTTGTGTATAATAAAGGAAGTGGATTTCGGCAGAAGGGCGAATTGCCTGCTAACTCTGTATTATACGCAATTTGCCCCCGAATGTCAAGAAAAATACGAAAGGAATGGATCATTATGATCAAAGCGAACGGATTTTTCGGCAAGACCGCGGATGGCCGCGATGTTTCCTCCTTCACCTTCACCAATAAAAACGGCATGGAAGTCGAAGTCTTAGACTACGGCTGCATCATCCGTGTCATCAAGGCTCCCGGCAAGAATGGATTCGAGGACGTCGTCCTCGGCTACGACGACGTGGCGGGATACGAGAATAACGACGGTTACCTCGGCGCCTTCATCGGCCGCTTCGGCAACCGCATCGCCAAGGGTCATTTCACCATTGACGGCAAGGAATACTCTCTTCCCATCAACAACGGCGAAAACGCCCTCCACGGCGGCATCAAGGGCTTCAACCAGAAGGTCTTCGCCTCCGAGATCGCGGGCGACAAGCTGATCCTCACCGCCGAAGCCGCCGACATGGAAGAAGGCTACCCCGGCAGCATGAAGATCACCGTCACCTACTCCCTCTCCGATGACAACGCCTTCACGCTGGATTACAAGGCCGAAAGCGACAAGACCACCGTCATCAACCTCACCAACCACTCCTATTTCAACCTCTCCGGCTCTGCCGCAAACAGCATTGAAAAGGAATTCATCTCCATCGCCGCCGATTATATCACCGAGACCGACGAAGGCTCCATCCCCTGCGGCAACCTCATGCCGGTCGAAGGCACCGCTTTCGATCTGCGCGAAATGAAGTGTGTCGGCGACGGCATCGACGATGCTCATCAGCAGATCCAGTGGGCGGGCGGTTACGACCACAACTTCGTCCTCGGCTGGGATAAGCTCACCAAGAAGGCCGCTGTCGTGGAAGACAAAGAAGCCGGCCGCAAGATGGAAGTCTACACCGATCAGCCCGGCGTGCAGTTCTACACCGCCAACTTCCTCTCCGGCGCCATCGGCAAGGGCGGCATCCCGAACGACCGCCGTCACGGCCTCTGCCTCGAAACGCAGAATTACCCGGATTCCCCGAACAAGGCCCTCTTCCCGTCCTGCTTCCTCCGTCCGGGCGACGTGTATCACTACACCACCAGCTACAAGTTCAGCGTCCTGTAAACCAAAACTTAAGTGGCTGCTCACTTTGAGCAGCCACATTTTGTTTATAAAGCCCTCTCAGTCTCGCTGTGCTCACCAGCTCTCCCAGAGGGAGAGCCTTTCGAAATCGCATCAACTCGGAAGGCTCCCTCTTTGGGGGAGCTGTCACGACGAAGGAGTGACTGAGAGGGCTTCGCTTTATTGATCGCTTATTTATCCTTCTATGCAGTTTTCTCCCTCTTCGAGGGGATATTCCTTATCCAGCATCAGCTTTCCCTTCATGCCGTAAGGAAGCGTGACGCAGACCGCTTTTTCCGAGACCTTCACCTTCAAAGTCCCGCAAAGCGTACCTGTTTCGGCCTCAAAGGACGGGAGAAGCGGGGAAAGGTGCGGTTTTATCGTCACTTCGTTTCCGTTGAGCGAAATTCCCGCGAGGCCGCGCATCAGGAAGCCGGACGCGCCGCTGTAACAGGTGTGGATGCGGCTGCCGCCGTAGATATCGCGGATATCCCACATTTCCGGGAGCGTCGTCTGCCCCCGGTCGGCAAAATAGAGATAACCCGGGCATTCCCGCCTTCTGAGCGCTTTCAAAGCCGTTTCGCGGCCTTTCTCCGTGCGCATCAAGGCGCGCAGCATCATGGCGAAACCGGCGCTGCCGCCGTCGAGATAGCCGTTTCTCTCCACGATACCGATCATGGCCTTCTCGGTCGCTTCGTAATGCCCATCCGCCGCGCCGGATAAAAGCGCTATGCCTTGATACCTTGCGTGCGGTGCGACGTAGAAGCCGTCATGATAAAAGGCCTTTTCGATGCCTCGGCAAAGCTCCTTATGCCGTGCTTCCCAAAGGACTTTTTCTTCCTCTGTGAAGAGCCCAGGAATGTTCAGCGCGCGGCGCAGGGCATAGGCAAAGGAGCAGTTATTGAAACCGAGCGCCTCGGGATTTTTGCCCCAGTCGTCCCCATCCGGGGTCGCCCAGTCGCCGAGGAAATCCCATTCGTCGTGCTCATAGCGCTCCATCACGCCATCTTTGACGTGAGACCAGAGATAACCCAGCCACTTGAGGAGGGCGGGGCGCATATCCGCGACCAGACGGTCGTCGGGATAGTATTCGTAAAAATCGGCGAGGCCGATCACGGGGAAATTGCTCCACCGGGTACCGCCGCCGCCACAGAAATCGGGGGAAACGTGCGGGAAGCGGCCGTCCGGGTACTGGCTGGTGACCCACGTGCGGAGATAGGCCGCGTAGTAGGCAGCGCTGTCATAAAGCGGCAGACCGAGGCCCCAGGTGGTGGAGCACCCCGTCTCGCCGTAGCCGAGGCGCTCACGGTGCGGGCAGTCCATGGTCACGCCGCTTATCGTGTTGGCGATAAAGCTCCCCACGTCCAGCCGCTCGATGGTTTCAAGATCCGGATCACCCCTAAACCCGCCGGTCTTACGCGGTAGATTGGTGGCAACGAATCCTTCGATATCTTCAATATCCGGTCTTTCCGCGCCGGAAAGCCAGAGGTAACGGCCCGAAAGCCAGTTGAGTTTGTTTTCAAAGACGCCGTCGCCGCCTGCGAATTCATATTCATAGACCTGATGGAAGGTGATCTCTTCACTTTCCTTATCGGAGACGGTGAGGGTGGCGGTCGTGCCCTTTTCGCCCCTGAGCTTCAGGCGCACAAAGCCCGAGAAATTC
>JAKSPX010000115.1 GCA_024404415.1 Clostridia bacterium
AGGGCGACGATGGCTATCACGCCGCCGGTGACCGCGCTCCCGGCGAGGGAGGCGTCGCGGTCGAAGAGGACGTAGGTGCCGTCCTCGGGATCCGCCGTTCCGGTGTAAATCACACTCGTCACGTCAAGCGCCGCCGTCTCACCAAAGAGATGAAGGAATGCGGAATCCGCGTCGACATTCTTTCTGCCGGTGACGACCCGGAGGTCTTTTGCAAGCATCGGTTTTCCTGCCGCCGCCTCTTTGGTCGTATAGAGGACAAGCCAGCCGATCTCCTTATCCCCTTCGTGGTTATTCACGTCGGCGGGGTTGCCTAAAAGATCCTTCACGGTCTCATAGTAGACGTAATCCTCGCCGTATTCGGTCTCAAGAGCGGTCAGAAGGTGGTGCGGGATGGCTTCCTCTGAAGGCTCCTGCCTGCCGAAATAATCCACGACGGTGTAGATATTATAGGCAAGGGAGGCAAGGAAGATGACGAAGCTGACCCCCATGGCGATCCCTGCGACAGAGCGGGCGTTTCCGTTGACCTCTTTATAGGCAGTCAGCCTCGCCTCTGCCACCTCCAACGCGCGCTTGTGGGTATTGACGCCGTATTCCTTCGGAAGATTGATCATTTCCGAGATCGGCATACGCGCACCGGGCTTCACGACGTTGTTGACGACCCGCTCCAACTGCTCTATGTGGTATTTCAACGTTTTCATCGGCGCTGTCAGCGCGATGAATTTCTTTGCCGACGCAATGCCGCTGACAAGAGAGATGGCTGTCATGACCCAGCTTGTGATCGTCCCTGCATTGAAATAGGTGATTTCCGACGGTGCGCCGTTGAACGCCCCCATCCAGCTCTCGCCGGACTGACGCTCATGCTCGGTCGCGGCGCTGGTGAAGGCCACGCCCTCTTCATAAACGCTTCGGTCGGTGTTTTCATAAATGGAAGTCGGTTCGAAATGCTCCACGGTCTTTTCCGCGTTTTCGCAGACCTCTTCCGCCTCCGCGCTCCCCTCTTCGATATCAAGGCCGCCTGCAAGGAGGATATCTCCGAGGCCGATCATACCGATCTGCCCCTTCTGCCCCTCGCTCATGGCGAAGACCAGCGGGTATAATTCTTCCTCTTCCACTTCATCCGCCGGGCGCATGAAGTGCTCTAATAGCGTGCCGTCGCCGTCTTCCGTGCCGGAAAGTAGGGCGTAACGGCTCACCGCCGCCAGCTTCTCGGTTTCGGACATCGCTTCGGTCAACCCGCAGAGCGTTTCGATGTACGCCTTTTCCTCTTCGCTCAGGCCCTCGGCGTCGGTGCCCACGGCGGTCTCCATGCCTTTTTCGTTCACGTCGAGCATCTTTCCGGCTTCATCCGTGACGATCAGGTTTTTCTCCGTCGCCAGAAGATACTGATAGAGGTCGTTCCATTGTTTTCTGATCTCCGACGCCGTGTCGCCGAATTCCGCCGCCATCTTCTGCTTCGCCTGCGCTCTGGTCAGCGACGCGCCGCCGTAGACCTCGTCCAGCCCGTCCGGACCGAAAGAAGAAAGGCGGTCGATCAGGGTGGAAGCCTCCGTATCCGCGCCCATCATGACGGTCGTCATCATGGAAAGGACGATCTCGGTGTTGGCCTGCATCAATTTTTCGGTCATTTCCGCTTCGGACACGGCGGAATAGTCGTAATCCACGAAATAGTCGCCCATCAGGATCCCGGTGTCGGAGTCCACATAGGCATTCAAAGCTTCGTAGGCAAGGAGCGCCTTGGGCGCTTCCGCGTCGTAATTGGTCTGGAATTCCTCCAGCGACGGGAGGAAATTCTCGATGGTCTCCCGGATCTGTTCCTTGTAGCTTTCCATGATGGCCTTATAGTCGCCGTAGCTATACTTGCCCTGCATGTTCATGGCCGCCACGTCGCGGATGGCTTCCTCCGCGTCGTCGGTGGTCTTGTAGCCGAGATATACCCCGGTTTTCAGGGTTCTATTGAGGTTGCTTTCCTTCACGATCTCGAAACCTGCTTTTTCAAAGGCCTCCTTCGCCTCGTCAAAGCTTTTCGCCTCGGCGACAGCGAGTTCGCTTACGTATTTGCCCTGCTCCTCCGATGCCAAGGCGTTGGAAGGGATCAGAAACACCGTCACCAGCGCGAGAAACGCCGCAAGCCAACGAAATGATCTTTTCATCTTTCTGCCTCTTTATCTTTCTTGATTGGGTTCACTCCGCGTAGTGGTAGAACATACTGCCGTCCGTCTTCGTTCCCACGCGGCTTGCGGCCTCTTTCATGTTCTCCTCCGAGAAAATGCCGTTATACTGGTCATAACGGGTCATGCCGTCCGGGGAAAGGCGGTCGGTCATGGCGGCGGGCGGGACGTAACACGGGATGGCCGCACTGCTGTCGTAATAGCAGGAGGTGACGTAATCGGTCGCGGTATTCACGCGGAAGCCGTTGAGCACAATGCCCTCCACCGTGAAGGTCAGGCGTTCGCCGCCGTCCATGTTCAGGTGCACACGCACCTCCGTTATGATGCCGGGCACCCAGACCTTCATTGTCGTCGACGTCAGGTTGTCGTGGTTCCGGATGAAGTTGGCCTTGACCAGCTCGTCATTCAGATTCCTGTCCTTGCCGTCATCATAGGACATATCGAGGCGGTAGGTGGATTTTCCGCCGTAGCCGTTATTGCCCTTGTAGTCGATATCGAACCACAATTCGTTGATGGCGTCGTCATCCATATCCTTGGAATTGCAGGGGTTATCCACCACAAGCTCAAAGGTATAGAGGTACATGCTCTTTTCCGACGCATGATCCTTCCCCTGATGGATGCTCCCGTCGTAGGCAAAGGCGGGAGACGCCAGAAGAAGGAGCGACGAAAGCGTCAGAGCCGCGATCAGGCTTTTTATGCTTTTCTTCATGCTTCTCTCTCCTTTCATTCCAATACCAGCGTGCCAAACCGCATCATGCCGACGCCGCCCAGATTTTCCGAGCCCATCGTCGAGCCGCCGTAGACCGAAGCTCCGGCCTTGACTACGTTGCCGTCGCGATTGGCGTAGAGATAGATGCGCGTATCGACGCTGTGACCGTCCTCGGTGGCGTAGACGCCGTCGTTGAAGTTGCAGCGTCTGCCCGAGGTGGTCATCACGTTCTCCCAGACAAGCGCCCCGTTGTTATCCGGCACAAAGTCCTTTAGGGTGACGCCGAGATTCCGGATGGGGTTGAGCGACGGGTCGGTCCTGTCGAGGGTATAGTATAGATAGATGGCAAAGCCGTTGGTGCCCTCGTTGAGGGACACCGCGTGGGTGGGATCGTAACTCATGATGTATTTATCGCGCGCGCGGATGTAGGTCATGCCGTTATACTCGATGGACTCCTGCGGTGCGTGGCCGACCGTGCAGAGGATGTCGCGGACGGCATATTTGTCACTTAGGCTTTCGGAGAAGTTGCGGTCATAGCCGAGGAAGATGTATTTGCCGTTCGAGCTCTTGTTCATGTCGACCGGGAGGAGAATGGAGCAGCCCATGTTCATCAGGTCGATCATAGCTGCCTCTTCGGTGTTTCCAACGCCGACGTAGATATCGCAGATGTGCGATTTATCGGTGTTGAAGTAAGCGTGGATATAATTGGATTCACCGCCGCGGCTTTTCAGCTCGGCGATCTTGCCCTCCTGGATGACCTCGCCGCTTCTCGTGCGCTCCGCCACGTCCTGCTCGGTCGCGGTCAGGACGGTCGCGGCCCCTTCGATCATCGGAACGGCACTGAAGTCGATGGAGGTGATGGGCTCGCCGGGCGCGGCGCCGTTGTTGGTGGTGTAATAGAGGTAATAGTCGCCGGTCTTCGGGTCGTGGACGGGGCTGTCTCCGGCGCGGGTGTAGCGCACGCCCCTGACCGTGATGGTGGAATTGGGCTTACCGCTTCCGCTATACTGGAATTTGATGATCGCGCGGATGGCCTTGGTCTCGTCGTTGGTGCGCGTAACGCCGATGTAGGAGCACTGTTCCGGGGTATTATCAGGGTCGGCGCCTTTGGAATCCTTGAAGCTCACCGCGAGATTGCGGATAAGGATCTCGTCACGGCACTGGGCGCGGAGCTGGCTGATACAGACGTCATCCGCCTTGCGGTCATAGGCTTCCTTCTCGTCGTCATCCAGATCGGCGTACTTTTTATCATCGCCGACGGCGGTCTTCATATCCCACGAAACGACGCTGATCTCGGAAATGTAGGCTTTCTTTTCCTCCGGGGCGCACTTCACGGCAAGATAGACGGGGTTTTCGTCCGAATAAGCGAGGTTATGAATGCCCGACTCCGCGGGAACGCGGAGATCCCCGACACAGTAGAAGCCCGCGTCGTTCTTCTCCTTTTGCTCGCGCGGATCGTCAAAAATTTCGAGCGTATCGGCTTCCAGCGGGGACATTCCCTCCGCTCTGCCGGAGACGTAGAGGTTTTTGAGCCGCACGCCGGACTCCATCCAGCCGAAGCGTTCAAATTCCTCCCTATCCTGAAGGACCGTCCTCTCGTCATCCAGCGTGATGCCCGGGTACGGCGCCACGTTCCGCCGCCCGAGGTAGGAGTTGGCCGGGGACATGCCGCGCACGGAGTTGCCGAGCGTGCCGGCATCCTGGTCGAGTCTCCGGATATACTGGCAGTAAACGCCGCAGGCGGCATAGCCGCATCCCGTCGCCGGTTCATTTGCCGCCTTCGCCTCACCCGGTATATAAAGGGCAGGCTGCAGGCTGCTCGCGCCCGGCATGGCCGTGTAGGACTTGACCGCGTAGATCGCGCGGTGGGGGGTATAGGTCTTAGTCAGGCCAAGATAGGTGGTAAAATCGTCACAGTCGATATAATGCGCACCCGAGGACATGGCGTTATACGAGTCGGTCGTTGTAACGGTGACGGTCATGGCATAGTCTGCGGTGAAATCGCAGCCCGCGAAAAGCTCATATCCCATGTCCTCACCGTACTCCAGGATTTCGTCCCCGGATCTCGCGGTGATCTCGCACCCGGTGAAGAAGGCCATGCCGCCCAGGTATTCCGTCCCGGAGGTGTAGGTCACGGACGGGTGGAAATAGATATAGAGCCCGTTCTGATTCCAGCGCTTATACGAGAGGTTGGCGTAGCCGTAATCGCCTACATAATCGCAGTTATTGAAGTTATAGGCCGGGCCGCCGGAGAAGAGATTGACCGGCTCGAAGCCTTCCTTGGCCGCGCTTCTTTCGGAGACCACCTGCAGATCGGGGTAGACGGGCGTGCCCGCCATATCCGACCTGGTGTAGTAGATCGCCGCGCCGCCCGCGCTTGCGCTTCCGGCCCTGCTGTAAGTCGCCGCCCCGTAGTTCACGCTTTCCGGGTAGTTACCGCCCGTCATGACGCGGATGTCGGTGATGGCCAATGACGCAAGCTTGGTCGTTTTGTAGCCGAGGTAGGAATAGAGCTGGCTTTCGACGCCGAGGAAATTGGTGAGATTCTGGTCAATGACCGTGTAGCCCTCTTTGGTGAGCGCGGTCTTGGCCGCGTAGGCCGTTTTCTGCACGGTGAGCGTGAGCGCGCTCAGGTAGAGGACATCCTCCCCGGCTTCGGGCGTTTTTTCCTCCTCGCCCGGGTTGATGACCGTGGGCTTCTGAACGAAATAGGAAAGGTAGAGCGCCGAAGCGCCTTTATTCTTTCCGT
>JAKSPX010000116.1 GCA_024404415.1 Clostridia bacterium
CAACTACGTCGCCAAGATCAAGGAGATCGTCAAGGATAAGGTCGGCATCGCCTTTGACTGCGGCCCCGGCCTGCTCCCGGTCGACGCCCTTAAATTAGCGCGCGGCGTGGAGCCCTTCAACGTCATGTGGCTCGAGGACATGATCACCGGCGACTACACCCCCTATCAGCTCGCCCAGTGCTACCGTGACGTCACCCAGAATACCACCACCAACATTCACACCGGTGAGCAGGTCTACCTCCGCCAGAACTTCCGCGAGATCATCGAGACCCACGCCGTCAACGTGCTCGGTCCCGACCCGGCGGACGTCGGCGGTATCGCCGAGCTCAAGTGGATCGCCGAATACGCCAACCTCCACGGCATCATGATGGCCCCGCACGGCGTGTTCGACGGCGTCTTCGGCATGGCCGCCCTCACGCAGGTGGCTTCCACCATGCCACAGAACTACATCGCTTACGAATACCCCGAAGCCCACCCGGATTTCTGGTACGACATCGTCGAAGGGCTCCCGGAAGGCTTCTTCAAGGACGGCCACGTCACCGTCTGGGACAAGCCGGGCATCGGCGTGGAATTCAACATCCCGAAGGCCGAGAAATATCTCCGCCCCGAGGACAGAGATTTCTTCAGATAAGCCATACATAATTTGCCGGGCTTCGGCGCGGAGACGCGCCGGAGCCCATTTCTGATGACAGGAGAGATTCGCATGAAATACATGATCGGCGTCAACTACTGGGGCTCCAAGGCGGGCACCGAAATGTGGGCGGAATGGGACGAGGAAAGCGTCAGAAACGACCTCAAAGTCCTGAAAGAGTACGGCGTGGAATACCTCCGCGTGTTCCCCAACTGGCGCGACTTCCAACCGGTGCACGTTCTTCGCAACTGGCAGGGCGGCATCCGGGAATACCGTCTTCACGGGAAGGAGCGCCTCCGGGACGAATTCGGTATCGACGAGGTGATGATGGCGCGCTTTTCCAAGTTTCTCCAATTTGCCGAGGAAAACGGGCAGAAATTCATCGTCTCCATCCTCACCGGCTGGATGAGCGGCCGCCTTTTCGTGCCGCCGTGTGTCGAAGGGCTCAACCACATCACCGACCACGAATCCTTAAAGTGGCAGTCCCGCTTTGTCAGGGGTTTTGTCCGCCGCTTCCGCATCTCCCCGGTGATCGCCGCGTGGGATCTCGGCAACGAATGTAACTGCCTCTCGCCTGCCGACGGCCCGTCCGACGCCTATATGTGGACCAACACCATCCGCAGCGCCATTCTCTCCGAGGACGCCACCCGCCCGATCATGTCGGGCATGCACGCCCTCTTCCCCTTTGCCTCCCCCGGCAAATGGACCATTCAGGAGCAGGGCGAGCTGACCGACGTCCTCACCACCCATCCTTATCCCTCGCCGACGGTCGGCGGTGACCGCGCTCCGATGAATACCCTTGCCACCACCATGATCCCGACGGCGCAGACCCTTTACTACTCCGGCCTTTCGGGTAAGCCCGCCATGATCCAGGAGAGCGGCACCTTCTCCCAGAATCTCGGAAATCTCGATCTCTCCGCCGCCTTCATGCGCGTCTCCCTGCTCTCCGGCTGGGCGCACGGATCTCTGGGCTACCTCTGGTGGTGCGCGCACGAGCAGACGCTTCTCGATTTCCCGCCCTACGCATGGAGCATGATCGAGCGCGAATTGGGTCTTCTCAGGACCGATTTCTCCCCCAAGCCGGTCGCGCGCGAGATGAAACGGCTCCACGAGGCGCTGGATGCGCTTCCCTTCGAGGAGCTTCCGCCGCGCAAGGCCGAAGCCCTCTGCATAACGACCTACGAACAGAATGCCTATTGGTGGGAAAGCGCCGTATCCTCTTTCGTTCTCGCCAAGCAGGCGGGCTTTGACATGAACTTCGCCTTCTGCGACGGGGAGATCCCCGAAGCGGAGCTCTATATCGTTCCCTCCGCCTCCGGCTGGGCCTGCATGCCGAAAGATACCTACGAGACGCTTCTTGACCGCGTGGAAAAGGGCGCGACGCTCTATATTTCCTCCGCGGGCGGCCAGATCACCGACTTCGAACGTGTCACGGGTCTCCGCTCCTTCGGCCTCAGAAATAACACACAGACCCGCACCCTCTCTTTTGACGGCGCTTCCCTTCCCTTCCAATCCGAAAAGGAATACCTCCTTGAGCCGCTTGACGCCGAAGTGCTTGCAAGGGCAGATGACGGCAACGTCCTCTTCGCCCGCCACGCCTACGGTAAGGGTAAGATTTACTACATGAATCTCGCTTTGGAGCGTTCTGTCTGGTATCGGGACACGGCATTCAAGAATTCCGACGACTATCCCTACTACAAGGTCTATCAGGAGATCGGGAAAGACATTCTCTCCCGTCGTCTCGTGAAAAAGAGCGACCCGCAGGTCGGCGTGACCGAGCACAAGGAAAATGATCACGAATGGATCGTCGTTGCCATCAACTATGATTCCGTCCCCCACGCGCCCGGCCTCACCTTCCCCGAAGGCGCAAAAGTCGAAACTCTCTACGGTGACGCTTCCCTCATTCCATCCTGCGACATGGCGGTCATCCGCCTGACATATTAAAATACCAAGGAGGAACTTCCCATGAAACCGCTGAATACCATCCGCAAATTCGCCTCTCTCCGAAACGCCATAGTGCTCCTGCTCGTCGGCCTGATCTTCATCGGCATCGGAGGCTATGTCCTCGTCAAGAGCCCGCACCGCGGCTCAGAGGAGACCACGGCGACCATCGTCCGCCTCGAAGAGGAATACGACGAGGCCGAAGATATCACGTCCTATCACCCCTACGTCGACTACGAGATCAACGGTACGGCTTATCAGGACGTCCCCCTTTCCGGCTACTCTTCGGGTATGAAGGTCGGCGACGAGATCCAGGTCTATTATGATCCCGCCGCTCCCACGGAGTTATACGCATCGGGCGACGCCCTCCTCCCCATTCTCATCCTCATCGTAGGCCTTGCCGCGGCAATCTTCGGCGTGATCAGCCTCAAAAAGGCGGCAGGTCAGAGCACCGCGACCGACGAATATAATCAGGTATCGCTTGAGGATATAGACCCAGCCAGGCAGAAAGAGATCCTCGACAGCCTCGAGCCTTCTCATACTTATTATTTCCATTTCCAGAAGAAGTTCCCGCGGCAGGGCTACGATATGGAGGACGAATTTAAGAGCATCGTCTATCAGGCCAATCTCAAGAAATTCACCCTTTTCAAACCTTTCATTTTTGAATTCGTCAATCACCGCACCCATATTTCCACCACCCGCTCCATCAGCCACGGTGTCGCGAAAAGCGTCGGCTTCGGCACCAGCGAAAACGGTTCCTTCGCCATCCCCGTCGACAATCACTTTGAGATCGACGGTGTGAACAACTGGAAATACCTCGCTTCTCACGGTTTCGGCGTCGAATACCACCGCAAAAAACTCGGCTTCGATTTCGATGTCTTCCATTACGGCGTTAAGGTTGCCACCATCGAGACCATGGGCACCGCCATTTTCGACGATGACAAGTCCGGCGAAGGCAACTTCCTAAAGCGTCTCCCTGCCAACGGCCTTTACCGCGTCACCTGCCGCGAAAGCGACCTGGATATGGTCTTCATGACCTGCTTCTCGCTTGCACGCGCCTTCTTCACCGAGAACTGACCCTTCCGCATACAGAATACTCATAAAGCCTCATCATTCCTGCGCCAGCGGCATTAATGCTGGTGCAGGAAACTTTTTTTCCGAAGAAACGGATTGCCACGACCATCCTGCCGGCGTCAAACCAGTTCGCAGACTGGTTTGTGGTCTCGCAATGACAAGCAAGTTTCTTGCAGCTCCATCATTATAAATTCTCAAAATACCTCTTGACACGTTATACTATGTGTGATATAGTATTCTGCATCAGGAGGTATTGACCATGGATATGCAGCTCAAGCGCGGTCTTTTGGATGTCTGTGTCCTCGCGTCGATCAAGGACGCGCCCTCCTACGGATACCAGATCATCAAAGACATCAAGCCCTATATGGAGCTCTCGGAATCCACCCTCTACCCCATCCTGCGCCGGCTGGAATCAGCCGACTGTCTGGAGGTCAGCACGGTGGAATATAACGGCAGGCTCCGCAAGTATTACAAGATCACGCAAAAAGGCATCGACCGCATCAACGATTTCAGGGAAGACTGGCACGAACTCCTCGCCGTATATCGCTTCATCACGAAAGGAGATCACGATGATGACTAAAGACAGCTTTCTTTCCTCTCTCCGCGCCCGCCTCGAAGGGCTTCCCGAAGAGGACGTGGAGAAAACGATCGAAGCGTCGAATTCTATTCGGAAATGATCGACGACCGCCTTGAGGAAGGCGGAAATGAAGAGGAGATCGTCTCCTCGCTCGGCTCGCCCGAAGACGCGGCAGCCGCCGTTTGGCAGAACGCCTCGATCCCCAAGCTTGTAAAGGAAAAGGTGCGTACCCGACGCCGCAGGACTGCCGGGGAGATCTTCCTCCTCATCTTAGGCGCGCCGCTATGGATCCCCCTGCTCCTCACCGTTCTGATCGTTTTCTTCACCCTCTACCTCGTCTTATGGGTGGTCATCGCCTCGGTCTACATCGTAGATATCGCGCTCCTTCTCTCGGGGCTCGCCGCCATCGCGGGGGGCGTCCTTCTGATCGGGAAAGCTCTCGTTCCCGCCGGTATCTTCACCATCGCGGCAGCCGTCGCGCTCATCGGTCTGACCCTGCTCCTTCTGCCGCTCTGCAATCTCGCGAGCCGCGGCATCTTTAAGCTCGGGCAGAAATTCTTCGCTCTGCTCAAGGTCTGCTTCTTCGGAAAAGGAGGTAAAGCATGAAACGCTCTTCCAAGGTCCTTCTCTGGCTCGGCTTCTCCTTACTTATCTTTGGCGTCTTCGCGGCACTGATCGCTGCGGTCTTTATGGATTTCGACACCGATTTCCGCGCGCTCAACACCTCCGACCTGACCCTCACCAAGCACGAAGTCGAGGGGAATTTTGAAAATCTGAAGATCGAGACTTCCTTCCCCGACGTCCGCGTCATTCCATCCGAATCAGACAAAGTGATCGTCACCTATCCCGAGGGGAAGAACTTCACCTATGAGATCTCCATCGTCGATAACGAACTCTGCATCCTCGAAAAGGACGAACGCAAATGGACTCAGAAGTTCGGCATCAATTTCTTAACGGACGATTCCGTCACCGTTGAGCTTCCTCTCGCCGAATACAAGAGCGCTGCTATCTCCTCCCAGAGCGGCAATATCCGTGTGTCCTCCGGCTTTTCCTTCTATATCGTTGCTCTCTCCTCTCAGAGCGGGAATATCGAGTGGCAGTCCGACGTGAAGGGCTCGTTTGCCTCCTCCGCCCAAAGCGGCAGGATCGCCCTCTCCGGCACCTTCGGGAGTACCGCCGCGGCTTCGCAGAGCGGCAATATTGTGCTTGCTGACGTTTCCTGCGGCGCGCTTGGTCTGGTTTCGCAGAGCGGCACCGTTAAGTTGGAAAACGTGGCTGTCAGAGAGGCGCTCACCGTTTCCACTTCGAGCGGCAGCGTAAGAATCGAGGAAAGCGACGCTGGCTCAATCGAGATCGAGACCAGGTCGGGAAGCGTCCACTGCTCCTTCCTCA
>JAKSPX010000117.1 GCA_024404415.1 Clostridia bacterium
GGAAGAACCTGATGCGCAACCGCCCGCACGACTCCATCTGCGGCGGCAGCGACGACGCTGTGCACCAGCACATGGCACACCGCTATCAGGAGATCTTCGAATTTGCCGGCGAACAGCTCCGCCGCGCCATGCTGACAGCAGGCGAGCACACTCAAACCTCCCGCTCCGGCGGTGAAAACGACTACCTCGTGACGGTGGCCAACACCCAGTCCTTCCCGCTTTCCGGCGTGGTCAGGGTGCGCATCCGTCTTGCGACTGCCGACGATATGGAGGCCTTCCGCCTCATCGACGGCGATGGCAAAAACATCCCCTTCCGCCTTCTCTCCAAAAAGAAGACCGATACCAACGTGTATAGCCCCATCAACCTCCCCGGCAAGGTGGAGGTCTGGGATCAGGAGATCGCCTTTGACGCGGGCGAGGTCGCGCCCTACGCCTTCAAGACCTTCCTGATCGTGAAGGCCGACAAGGTTCCGTCTCTCGCCTCCCCCATCGAAAAAGAAGAAAAGACCTCTATCTCCAACGGGCTTCTCTCGCTCTCCTTTGATGACTCCGGGCGTCTTACCCTCAAAAATATCCGCACGGGGCGCACGCTTGATGATTTCCTCGACATCGAGGACCGCGCCGACCGCGGCAACGCCTACACCTTCACGCCGGGCGGAGATCAGCCGCTTCATAAGGACGCTTACCGCATCTCCTGCCGCGTCATTGAAGCCAATGACCTCTCCTCCGCCGTGTCGCTGCACGCTGAGCTTCTGCTCCCCGCCTCCTACGATTTCGAGAAGCAGGAAAGAGCCGGTGAGGCGCTCTCCACGCTTGACCTGACCCTGCGTTTGGTCAAGGACGAGCCTTATCTCCACGTGGATTACGATCTTGATAACCCTTCCTCCGACCACCGCCTGCGTCTGGTCTTCAAGGGTGATGCGGCAAGCGACCGCGCCTACGCCGACATTCCCTTTGAAATCGTCTCCCACACCGAAAAGGACTTCTATCCCGGCACGCCCGCCCGTCTCTCCCCCAACGCCTCCTTTGCTGCCATTGAAGACGAAAAAAAAGGCTTTGCGGTGTTGACCGTCGGCGCGCACGAATATGAAAAGGTCTCCGACGATGCGCTGGCCTTCACCATTCTCCGCGCCACCGGCACCATTGACACCGGCGGTACCGAGAACTGGCTGGTGCCCGGCAACCAGTGCCTGCGCCGCATGGCGGGTCGCATGGCCTTCTGCCCCTTCGAAGGCGACCTGATCGAAGCCAGGATCCCGCAGATCTCCCTCGCCTTCCGTGCGCCGCTTCTCGCGGGCTTCTCCGCCTGCGATACCCGCAAGTTCGCCGGAGGCCGCCCCTGCGTGCAGGACAGCGACATTCACGAGTATTTCTACCTGCCGGATGAATATCCGGAGGTCAGTATTGCCGACAACGCCTCTCTCCTCAAGGTGGAAGGCGACGGCATCGTCGTCTCGGCGCTCAAGAAGAGCGAGGACGAAAGCGGACTCATCCTCCGTCTCGTCAACCTCTCCTCTGCAAACGCCGAAGCGAAGGTCACCTACTACGGGCGCATTTTCCGCACGCGCATGGACGAGGTCTCCCGTTCCATTCTCGGGCGCGGCAGCGTCTCCGTCCCAATGAGATCCAACGAGATCCTCACCTTGTTCCTCGGCTAATGACCCACAATAAAGCACCGATGTACTTTTTCGTACATCGGTGCTTATTTTTTTACCTTTATTCCCAGATGAGCTTTGCGGCGCTGACGCCGTTTGAGGGGTAATAGACGCTTAAAATGTAGCTTCCCTCTTCTGCCACGACAAATTCCGGGGCATGCCCGTCGAGCATGGTGATGGGCGCTCTGCCCTCAAAGCCGTCGAGTGTTTGGGAGGCAAACACGAAATTCCGCTCGTCGTAGCAGCCGTTCTGCCCGTCGTAGATGCTCCACGCGAGATAATAGACCCCGTGGCGCTTGAAAAGGAAGGGGGATTCACTTGCGCCGTCCCGGAAAGGATTGGTCTGGAGGGTGTGCCCTTCGCCGGTTTTAGAAAGTCCGTCGGCCGAGCGGATGACGACGCGGTTTCCTTCGCACGTCAGGAGGTATTCCTCCCCATCGTCGTCGGTGAAGTAGAAGGGGTCGCGGGTGGTCGGGTCGTCGCTTTCAAAGAGGACGTGTCCGCTCTCCCAGTTTTCCGCATCGCACGAGAGCGCATAACGGATGGATTTCGGGCTGTAAATCATCACATATTCGTCCCCGCGCCGAATGGCACAAGGTGCCCAGATCTCGGGCTTCTCGCCGGGACGATCCGCCGGATAAAGCACCTTTGGACGTTCCTCAAAGGAATCCTCGTAAAAGACATCTCCAAAGGTCTCGCCCTCTGCCGCGGCGTGGAACAGCTGGTACTCCGCCTCGTGTACATCAAGCGGCGAAAAATTGAAGGCATCCTTAAAGCCCTGCGGTCTGGGATGAGTAATGCCCCAAAGGTCAAAACGACCGGGACTCTTGAGCAGGGTAAAATCGTTGACGATCCACTCGGGATATATCGTGCCTTTTTTGAAGCTCGCGGTGTCCTCGCCCCGATAGACGTCCGGCTGAGGCGTATATACCCTCACCCATTCACCCGCGCGGCGCGGCTTTTCAAATCGGTCAGAGTGCAGGATCTCCATTTTTATCCTCCTGTCCTATATAGCGGAAGGCGAGCATGGTGATGTCGTCAAACTGCGGAGCATCCCCGACAAATGCGTCGACTTCCTTCTTCATGATGGCGCAGAGCTCCTCCATCGAGGTGAACTCACTTCGATTGATCGCTTCAAGCAGGCGCTCTTCACCAAAAAGCTCGGTCGAAGCGTTGGTGGCTTCGGTCACGCCGTCTGTGTAAAGGAAGATGACGTCTCCCTTTTCAAGCTGCCATTCCTGCGTTTTATACCGTACACCATCCATACCGGCGAGGACAAAGCCGGCTTTGGAACGGAGATACTCAAATTTCCCGTCTCCGTGGCGCACAAGCGGCGGATTATGACCCGCGTTGACGTAATGCAGGATACCGTTTTGAAGATCTACGCTGCCCTGCCAGGCCGTAACGAACATACCGGCGTCGTTGCCCTCGCAGAGTGCCTCGTTTCCGTTTGTGAACACCTCGGCAAGCGGGATATCCGCTTCGGTCAGGCTTTTGAGCTCGGTCTTGGCGCGCATCATAAACATGGCCGCCGGAATACCCTTGCCGGAGACGTCCGCAATGAGGAAATTCAGCGTATCCGATTGGGTGATATAAAAATCGTAAAAGTCACCGCCGACCTCCTTGGCCGGATCCATCAGGGCGAAAATATCAAAATCGTGCCGTTTGGGGAAAGCCGGGAAGACGTTCGGCAGAGCCGACATCTGGATATTCTTGGCAAGCTCCAGCTCCTGGTCGATGCGCGCGGCGGCCTCGGCGATGTATCCCTTCAACGTGTCGACCGTGGAATTGATGTCATCGGAGAGGGTGACAAACTCCTTATTGGTGCGCACATCCACAACTTCGTCCAGATTGCCGCTGGTGATCTTCGCAAGAGAGCGGTTGATGCGCTTGATGGGACTGACGACGACCTTCTTGATGAGCAGGTAAATGATGACGAAGAGGATGCCGAAGACGAACACCTCCATGAAGGTGTTGATGTAAATGGCCATGTCGCGCATGTGCATAGCCTCGTTCTCCGACAGCACGGCAATGACGAAATACCCTTCAACATCCGCGTACCGGCAGAAGCAGGATTCCCCGTCGACATCCATTTTATAGGTAACATTTGTATCGCGTCCGCGGATGGCGTCGGCGCTCTTGTTCAGGCTGACGGTCGATATATTGGACGGTGCGCTGACGATCTCCGACTGGCGGTCGACGATGAAGACATAGCCCTTTTCCGAAACGTGGCGGTTCTTGGTGATGCCCTTGACCTCCTCGTCGATGTCCGTCTGGAAGCGCTCGGCGTTGTAGCCAACCTGAATGAAGCCATCCTCGGTCTTCACGCCCGCGTATTTATACCAGATCTTCGGATTATACGTGATGGGCGCATACTCCTGAACGTATTCGTCCATGCCGCTGAGCAGGCAGAGGAATTCGCCCGACTGCACGCCCGAGGCCATGTCAAAGCCTATATAGTTGGGATTTGTGCTGTCGGTGATGATGCCGTTTTGATCGACGATGTTGATCTCCGAAATGTCGTGACGAACGGCAATGGAATAAAGCCCGTCGATCTCCAGTTCGTCTACCACGGTGTGCGAGATTGCCAGTAAATTCTTATCGGAGGCGTCGTGAATATCCGCCGAGACTTCCCTTAAGGCGAGCTCAAGATATGAATCGGTCTGATTTTCCGCAATGTTGTTCTGCAGATTGAGGACAAAAAGCGAAGTGAAAATGAAGGCGATCAAAACCGCGATGAAAAGCCACCTTTGAATGCTCTCGGAAATATGAACGTCGGTTTGTTTCCTTCTTTGATACCGACCTTCTAAAAGGAAGATCGCAAGCGTTGCACACATGACGGAAAGCGAATTGGCGGCAACCATGGGAACGGTGGTTACCTTTATGATCTCCAGTGCCCGGATCGGCTCATCCATATTGGTGAGGAATACCATGCTCATGTGGAAGACTTCGATGATGATTCCTGACATGAGGGAGAGG
This sequence comes from Clostridia bacterium, assembly GCA_024404415.1. Classification (GTDB taxonomy): domain Bacteria; phylum Bacillota; class Clostridia; order Oscillospirales; family QAMX01; genus RUG11797. The sequence continues at coordinate 4,635 of JAKSPX010000117.1, forward strand.
ACGTACGACGGGCGTTTTCCTTCAAAAATGTACTTGCGCAAAAGTGCCGTGAAGATACCGGCGATGAACGTCGAAAGGCAGCAGGCGACTCTGGTGAAGCTGCCTATGCCCCAGTAGACGGCAAACCAGCGCTCGACCGCGCCGATGACGCCCGAGAGAATGCCCGCAGGTGCGCCAAAGAGCAGTCCTGCCGTCAGTACCGCGGCGTCACGGCAGTTTACCTGTGCCCCGTTGAAGGGAATGCCGCATTCTGTGCCGAGAATGGCGAGCCCACCGAAGATAACGCCATATATGATCTGCTTCCGGCCTTCTTTGAGCTTGCCGAAAGAGGTTTTTTGATTGAGAAGGAAGAGCAGAACGGCTGCCACGACCGGGAGTAAGGCCACCAGAACAAGCTGGAACATAGTTCACCACCAAAAGTAAATTCTTTCTTAGGATATATTATAAGCGAAATCCGCTATATTTGCAAGGGCAAAAAAGAAAAACCCGATCCGCGAACGGATCGGGTTTTTAGTTCTGTCAATTACTCGTTGATCTTGATAACAACGCCGGAACCAACAGTTCTGCCGCCTTCACGAATAGCGAAGCGGAGGCCTTCTTCGATAGCGATCGGGGTGATGAGTTCAACGCTCATGTCGACGTTATCGCCAGGCATGCACATTTCAACGTCAGCGGGAAGGGTGATAACGCCGGTAACGTCGGTGGTGCGGAAATAGAACTGAGGACGATAGTTGTTCAGGAACGGAGTGTGGCGGCCGCCTTCTTCCTTCTTGAGGACGTAGACCTGGCCGACAAACTTGGTGTGGGGGTGAATGGAGCCGGGCTTCGCAACGACCTGACCTCTTTCGATGTCGGTCTTAGCAACGCCGCGGAGGAGCAGACCAATGTTATCGCCGGCTTCGGCGTAATCCATGGTCTTGCGGAACATTTCGATACCGGTGACGCCGGTGGCTCT
>JAKSPX010000118.1 GCA_024404415.1 Clostridia bacterium
AGTCTTCTCGCGGCGGCGGACTTGGGGCTTGTGAAGACGGTGGCAACTGCCCCCTCCTCCACCACCGAGCCGTTATCCAGAATGGCGACGCGGTTGCAGATCTCCTCCACCACGCTCATCTGGTGGGTGATGACGATGACCGTGATGCCGAGCTTTTCGTTGATGTCCCGGATGAGGGTGAGGATGGAATGGGTGGTGTTGGGATCGAGCGCGCTGGTCGACTCATCGCAGAGAAGCACCTTGGGGTCGGTGGCAAGCGCACGCGCAATGGCGATGCGCTGCTGCTGTCCGCCGGAGAGCTGAGCCGGGTAGGCCCCCGCCTTGTCAGGAAGCCCCACCAGCTCCAGCAGTTCGCGTGCGCGCGCCTCGGCCTTTTTCCGCGGCATACCCGCAAGCTCCATCGGGAAGCAGATATTTTTCAGGCAGTTTCTTTGCATGAGGAGGTTGAAGCCCTGGAAGATCATGGTGATGTTCCGCCTCGCCGCACGGAGCTCCGCAGGAGAGAGCGAGCCCATGTCGACCCCGTCGATCTCGACCGCGCCCTCGGTGGGGCGTTCGAGCATATTGATGCAGCGCACAAGCGTGCTCTTGCCCGCGCCGCTCATGCCGATGATGCCGTAGATATCGCCGTCACGAATGGTGAGCGAGATGTCCTTCAAAGCCTCGACCGTTCCGGAGGAGGTGGTGAAAGTCTTGGAAAGATGCTTCAGTTCGATCATAAGAAAACCTTCCCGTCGGTAGGTGAATTTTGATTATTTGATGTCGTCGAGCGTGGTATGAGTCGCGCTGTAAATGCCCATCGGCTCCACGTGGATCAGACCGGCGTTGACGAGGTGGGTGCCGTTGGAGGCGTTGAAATCGTCCATGTAGGGGGCGTGCTGGAAGAAGTTGGCGTCGAGCTCGCCGCTTTCCACGACGTTATTCGGCTGGACGTAATCGGTGTATTCCACGATCTTGAGGGTGATGTCCTTTTCGGCGAGGATTTCCTTGGCAAGGGCGAGGATCTCGGCGTGCGGCGTGGGGGACGCGGCGACGGAGATCTCGGTACCGGCGAGAGCGGCGTAATCGACATTCGGATCAAAGCCGTCGCCCGGGTTTTCCACGACGCTGACGACCGCGCCGCCGTAGGTGCTCGTGATGTAGTCGGCGACCTTCTGGCTCTGGAGGGCGGCGACGAGGGCGAGGATCTTGGGTTCGTTTTCGTTGCCTTCCTTAACAGCGACGAGGTTGGCGTAGGCCGAGGCCGCGCCTTCCATGCCGAGGGCCTCCTCCATCGGCTTCATGCCGGCGGAGATGGCGTAGTTGGAATTGATGATGGCGTAATCGACGTCCTTGAGAATGTTCGGGATCTGGGCGGCCTCGACCTCGGAGAATTCGATGCCGGCGGGGTTGGAGGTGATGTCGCGGACGGTGGCCTGGATACCGGCGGCGTCATCCAGCTCGATGATGCCCTGCGCTTCGAGGAGCAGGAGGGCGCGGGCTTCGTTGGTGGTGTCGTTGGGGACGGCGATGGTGATGCCTTCGGACTTATCGCCGCAGGAGGCGAAAAGTGCAAGCGACAGAGCAAGCGCGAGGATCAGAACGAGCGAGAGAATGCGTTTCATAGGATACTTCCTTTCTTGATTCGGACAGATACTTTGGGAGCGCGGATGCTTTCAAAAAAACAAGGCGGGAAGCATTCGCTCTCCGCCTTTTTATCGTCCGCTGATTTTGCCCAGCGGGTCGGTCTGCTCAGAAGATCAGGACCGCGGCAGAAAGCACAGAGATGACCATGCACATGCACATCAGGCGCATCTGCATCATCATTTCCATCATTCTGCGGGTGATTCTCATGATCTTCTCCTTTCAAACCTGCTGAACGTGGTTAAAGAATAACACAGCCCCCGGCATTTGTCAAGGGCTGTGCGGATTTTTCAAGGAAATTCCTTTATTTCAGGCCTGGTTCGGTATCAGTTTTCAAAACACGCGTCGGCTATGGAAAGAAGCACCGCTTGTTCTTCCTCCGTCAGTTCGGTCCTGAGGCAGCTTCCGAGGCCGTAACCGCTTATCACGAGGAGCTTTGTTTCCTTCCAGAAATGAAGGCTTGCACTCCCTCCGGCAAGATCCTGATAGGCCTCCTCCTGCCAAGTGATCTCATAATCCATGATCGGCGTTTCCAGACCCACCATAAGGATCAGATCGTCCAGATGGTCTTCGAGGATGGCGCGGACTTTGCTTTCTTCGTCGTCGGTCAGGAAGATCGCATAGGCTTCTTCCTCCTCCGTCCTTTCGGAGATGCGCATCCGCTTCCCGACCTTGTAAAGGTCGCCGTATTCGCGGCCGGAATCATATTGCCCGATGACGGCGCCTTCGTCGCTTTCGCGGCCGTGGGCCATTTCGCCTTCGTCCTCGCCGAAGAGCGACTTGACCAGATCGGCAAGCGCCTTCTGCCCTTCAAGGGTCAAGGTGAGCTGTTCCTTTTCATCCTCTCCCCCGCGCTCCCGGATCACGGTGCGCCAGTTGTAATCGAAGATCACCTTTTCTTCCGTTCCGTCCTTCAGGGTCACAAAGGCATACCCGAAAGGCGTCGGACTGATGAGTTCGCTCCTGATCGCGTCGGCTTCGGCCTCTTTCAGAAGGGTCTCCAAAGCTTCCGCTTCGCTTTCGCCGAGAAGGAAAGCATCATTGTCATTTATGCGTTTGATGACCTTCCAGCAGCCCTCCTCCGGCTCCGCGTCACACGATATGGGTGCGGGCGTTTCCTCCGTCTCCGTTACTTCCGTTACTCCCGTTACTTCCGTTGCTTCCGTTATTGCCGATACGACCGGCTCCTCGGATTCAGGAAGCGTCTCCTCCGCGCAGGACGCAAAGAGGCATAAAAGCAGAAGAACGCAAACTCCCAAACACTTTTTCATGTTTTAACCCCCTATCCGGTTGATATTTTTCCGTCTTCGGATGTTATAATTATACACTAAAAAAAACGGTTGTCAAGGAGACTTGTTCTTTGGGACAGTTTTGTGAACTAACCACCATACAATGTGGTGAGTCGGTATTTTTATCGATATGTTTGCCTTTGGCAAACTCGATATAATTTACCCATGGGCAAATTTCGATATATTTCTGCTATCGCATAAATTCGATATGAAATAAATCCCTCTTGCACCGCAGTGCATATCGAGTTGCATGGCAACATATCGAGTCCGTAGGACATATCGAAAATCCCGAAAGGGATTTATTTCGTTGCCGTGTGTCCTAAAGAACACACGGCAACGCAGCCGTTTTTTTATAGACTCAGAAGGATGATGGCGGCGACGCCGACGATGATGCTCGCCCAGCCGCGCGTGGAAAGGCGCTCCTTGAATAGTACCACGCCCGAGAGGGTCAGGAGCATGGTGGAGCCGCCGTTGAGCGCCGGATAATAAAAGACGCCGTTGATGACGCCGCTGGCGTAGGAATTGAGCGCCTGAAAGCTCCCGAGGAAGAGCGCCACAAAGAAGGTGAAGACCCAGACGTTTCCCTTGAGGGAGAAGGAGGTCACGGCGCCCTTTTTCTTCATGAAGAGGAAGATGACCGCCGAGACCACCGCCGCCGTGATATAGGCGACGGCGACGAAGGGGAAATTCTCGCCGTTATGGTAGGTGGTGGAGAAGATCTTCATATCCACCGCCACCAGCGCGTTCATCAGGAAAGCGATGGCCACATAGAAAAGCCAGCCCTTTTCCGCCGCCTGATTGCCGGTCTTTTTCACGTTGAGGATCAGGGCGACGACCGTGAGAAGCAGGCCGATGATCTTCACCGGGCCGCACGCATCGTGGTAGACGATGACCGAGAAGAAGGTCGGGATGACCATGGCGAGGTTACCGAGCATGACGGTCAACGACACCGGCCCGGTGGAAAGGGCGCGGGTGTAGACAAACTGGAAGCAGACCGACCCGGGCCCGACGATCGCGCCGAACACGACCGGCGGCCACGCGCAGCCCTTGAAAAGAAACGCGCCGAACAAAAGCGAGATGAAGCCGAAGACCAGCCCGTTGAAGGCGATGCTATCAGGGGCGGTTTTGATGTTTTTCTTGCCGAAGGCGCTTTGCACCGTCACCTTGGAGGCCGATAAGAGCCAAAGGGCGGCCAGCATGAGAATATTGATGTCAATTACCTGCCTTTATGTCCAGATATTCTTTCTTGACCGAGCCGATGTAATAAAGCGACCCGAGCGAGAGGATGACGCTTCCGGGGTTGTTCTTCTGATCCGCAAGCGCCATTTCGACGGCCTCCCTGACCGAGGCACAGACGTGGGTCGAGCCTGTGACCTCCGACGCCTCCTTTGCCGTGACCTCAGCAGATTGGGCGCGGGGCGAATCGGGCGTGACGGCATAGAAGCTCGCGGCGCGCCGCGCGACCTCATGGATGCAATAGGTGTGATCCTTGTCGGCCAGCATGCCCATGATGACGACGAGGCGTTTTCCATCAAAGAGGGTATCGAGCATTTTTGTCACCGCGTCGACACAGTCGGGGTTGTGTGCCGCGTCGATATAGAAATCATCGCCGATCTTTTCAAAACGGCCGCCGAATCTCACCTCGCGGAGCGCCTCCTTGAGGGAAGCATCCAGCCCCGGGAAATTCTTGGCGAGGTATTTCGTCCCCTCGATGACCGAAAGGGAGTTATAGACGATGTGTTCGCCCGGGATGTCGAGGAAATACTCCTCCCCCTTGTAGAGGAAGCGGCTTCCGTCGGCAGTGAGGGAAAGGATCTTAAGAGCATTTTTCTCAGGAAGCAGGAGCGTGCTCTCTTTCTCCTCAGCCTGCGCCCGGATGACCTCCAGCGCTTCGTCTCTCTGAGAGGCGTAGCTGACCGTCGGGCAGCCTTTTTTGATGATGCCGCACTTTTCAAAGGCGATCTTGGCGTAGGTGTCGCCCAAGATCTGCGTGTGGTCAAGGCCGATATAGCAGATGGCCGAGAGGAGCGGCGCTTTGATGACGTTCGTCGCGTCGAATCTGCCGCCCATGCCGACCTCCATCACCGCGACGTCGCAGTTTTCCTCCGCATAGTAGCCGAAAGCCATGGCGGTCTCAAACTCGAATTCGGTGACCGGGGTGCCGGTGATCTTTTCGGTCTCCTCGGAAAGCGGGATGAGTTTTTCCACCCAACAGGCAAGCTTTTCTTTCGGGATCATCTCGCGGTCGATCTGGATGCGCTCGCGGAAATCCTCCACAAAGGGGGAAATATAGAGGCCCGTCTTGTAGCCCGCGCGGGAAAAGACCTCGGCGAACATGGCGGAGGTCGAGCCCTTGCCGTTGGTGCCCGCCACGTGGATGCACTTCACTTTTTCCTCCGGGTGGTCCATTAAGGCAAGCATGGTTTCCACGCGTTCAAGGCCCAGGGTGGAACCGAAGCGCTTGCGGGAATGGATGAACGCTAATGCTTCATCGTATGTCATCGTATCATCTCTTTCTATCCGAAGAATTACTCTTTTGCGGAAATAATCTTCAATCAATCGTAGGGCGCGATGCCCACATCGCGCCGCATACTTTCGGTTTCTACGCCGAAAAGCCGGCGCGATGTGGGCATCGC
>JAKSPX010000119.1 GCA_024404415.1 Clostridia bacterium
AGCTTTCATTCTGTTACACCGCCTTCTTCAGAAATCAAAAGGGAGCCTCCCCTGTATTTCTATTATACAGGAAAACTGCGTTGATTTCCATATTCCGAAGAGACATTATTTTATCCTTATCTATCCCTTGACAAAGCCCCACGGCCGTGGTATTTTTTAGCCATAGTATATGCAATGAAATGAGGGTAACATCATGGAAGACTGGAAGACCCGCTTTATTCTGACACCCGGCGACCCGCCAAACGACGGCATCCTTTTTGCCGACCACGCCCCTCTCGGCCGGAGCGGCCACATGGGGCACGCATTGGTCGAGTATGCGCCCGGCAAGGTGCTGGCCTTTTATCCCAACTGCTCCGCCGAGGACACGCGCTGGAACGGCCACTCGGGCTACGGCTGGATGGAATACCGCCGCACGACCGACGCGGGGAAAACCTGGTCCGAACCGATCATTGAGCCCAATTCCAAGGCACTTTTTGACGCGCAGGTCGGGAAAAGCCGGATGTGCGAAAAAGCGGTGACCACCGATAGCGGCGACATCCTCCTCTTCTACCTCACCTGCGACATGGTGACCAACGGCCACATCTGGGAGCCCGACTTCGCGCCCTGCTACGCGAAAAGCTCCGATGGCGGCGAAACCTGGAGTGAGCCGCGCACTTTCACCGACGCTCCCGGCCGCGTCTACGACGTGTTGAAAAAGGACGGCGCGATCTACGTCCTCTTCTTCCAGAATGCCGAATTGCCGGGCATCGCCCATTCCGAGGAGCACCCCTATCAGCTCTTCGTGAGCGAGGATGACGGCGAGACCTTCACCCTCCGCGCCGAGATCCCCTTCGAAAGCACCATCGGCTGCCTTTACGGCACCATGGCGTTTTTCGAGGACGGTCGCCTGATCGTTTACATCTACGACGAGCACGACGAATATAACCCGAAATACATCCTGAGCGACGACGGCGGGTTCACATGGGGTATCAACCGCCGCGCCTTCTTCCCGCAGAAGATCCGCAATCCCCAGCTCATCAATTTCCACGGAACGTGGTTCATGCACGGCCGCAGCGGGAGCTTCGGGAAAAACACCGGACACTTCATCCTCTATTCCTCCCCCGACGCCATCCATTGGGACGAGGGCACCTTCCTCCGCATGGCGACCGAGGGTGCGGGCGCCTATTCCAACAACCTCGTTGTCCACGACCCGGCAGGAAACGACCGCCTGCTCATCCAATCCTCCCACGCCTACGACAAAAACAAGACCAACACCGTCATGTGGTGGCTGGACATCCGAAAATGATTTCGGAAAGGAAATTCTATGGACTTTTTCGCACTTGACGTCGGCTCCAGCTTCATTAAAGCCGCGTGGCTGGATCTCGACGCGGCAGAGATCACCGTCTGGAAAAAGACGCCCACGCCGCCCTTCCTTCCGCCGGAGCACCCGGGACAGAAGGCGCTTTCGCTCCCCGTATTATGCGACACGGTGAAGGCGATCTTGGAGGAAGCTTACCTTCTCCGCCCCTTTGAAGGGGTGGTCTTCTCCTCGCAGATGCACGGCCTCCAGCTATTTTCAAAGGACATGATGCCCGTCGGCGCCTGCTCGACGTGGCAGGACGAGTCGGCAGCCTATGCGCCCGAAGGCGGCCCTTCCCCCGTGGAAAAGCTCCGCGCCGACAAGGGCTTCCGGGAGATCGGCGTGGAATTATCCACGGCGCACACCGCAAGCCAGCTTCTTGCCGCCAAAATGCGCGGCGTGACCTCCCCGCTCTATGTAACTTCTCCCGCCGACGCATTACTTGACGCGCTCACCGGGGAATTTCTCCCCATTCACCCCACCATTGCCCACGCCTTCGGGCTTTATGACCCCGACCGCGACGTGTGGGACGAGAAGCTCATCGAGCGCCACGGCCTTTCGGGCTTCGCCTTCCCCGCCATCGTGAAGGACGAGACACGGCCGGTCGGCTCGCTTACCATCCACGGGCACAAGGTAGCCCTCTTCGCCCCCCTCGGCGACCAGCAGGCCGCCGTCCACGGGGTCGCAGGTGATCTGTCTGGAAGACGTCTCCTGCCCCGGACCCTACGAGCGCCGTCCCTATTTTGCGGGGCGCATTTTCCGCACGGTGACCCATATTCCCGCCGGGCGCATGCTCAACGCCATCATCGACTTCTTTGAGGACACCTGCCTCCGCCTGACCGGGGAGGCGACTGACCGAAACCTTCTCTGGGCGCGCGCCCCCGAGGCGGTCGGCAGGCTTTCCGGCACCACACTGCACTTCAATACCGCGCTCTACCAGACCTACGGTGCTTCCTCCGGTGGCTCGGTCACCGGCATCACACCCGAAAACCTGCGTTTTGACCAGATCTTCTACGCCGCTTACAAGGACGTTGCGCGGAATTTCGCGGAAAGCTATCAGGTGATGGCGGAGCCGGAAAAGCACATCCATTCCATTATCCTCACCGGCGGCGTCGCCCAGCGGAGCCCCTTCCTCGCGCGGATGATCTCCGAGGCCTTCGGCGCGGAAGCCGCCCTCTCCCCCTACCCCGACGAGGTTTTGACCGGGCTTCTCCGCTTCGCCCTATACGCCTCCGGGAAATGCCCGACGCTTGCCGCGACATCCGAAAAAATCAAACCCTAATATGAAAATAGGGCTGCAAAAAACTCGCTTGTCATTGCCGCGGCCATCCCGCAGGAGGGACGAGGCTTCATGAATTTTTTACAGCCCCATATTTTTTTAATCAATAACGACTTTGCTTTTGTAGTATTTTTCCTGAAAGGCGACCATGCTTTCCATCTCCGGGACGGTAAAGCGTACACCGGGCGGCACGCCGATGAGCTTATCCTCCTCGTCGTCCTCCCTTTTCACCGCGGCGACGATCTCCACCGTGGCCTTCTCCACCGGGTGATCGACGCCGAGGAGATACACGTCCAGCTCCTCGCCGTCTCCGCCGAGAACGCCGGGGATATAGCCGTAATTCACCGGGTAGACCAGCGTCTTTTCACCCTTATGATGCACATACCCGATCGGGCGGTCGATCCCGATCTCGACGATCTTCCCCATCCATTCCCGGATGAGGGCTTCGCGCTCTTGAAGCGTCATATCACACCTCAAAAATCGTTGGTACCGCAAGCAAAGGCGGTACCAACGTCATTTTTCTTATTTCTTGAACTGCGGGAGCCAATCCTCGTTCTGCTTGAACATTTCGTCGACCATGGCGCGGATCTCGCGGAGCGAGAGAACGGCGGAGGTCAAGGGGTCGTAGCAGATGGCCTGATAGATCATTTCCTTGTCGCCCGCGAGGCTGCCTTCGACGACCATCTCCTCGATCTGAGAGGAGGTACCACTTAACAGCGCGCACTGCGCCGGGAGCTTGCCGACGTGGATGGGTTCAAGGCCGCGGGAGCTTGCCAGCACCGGGACTTCGACACACGCGCCGTAGGGCAGGTTGTCGATGAGGCCGAAGTTGCGGACGTTGCCGTTGAACTTGAACATCTCGTTGTCGCCGAAGATGGCGTTGAAGATGTAGGCCGCGTCTTCCAGACCGCGCTCCAGCTTGGGGGGCTCTTCAACCCACTTGTCCAGCTCGCTCTTCCAGGTGGATTCGCGGTTGCGGTACTCATTGAGGATGTAGGCATAGTGGCCCGGGTTCCAGTTGGTACCGTTGGTGCAGTATTTCTCGATGAGGTCGGGACGCTTGCGGAACCAGGCGTTGTATTCCGAGTTGTGGCCGGAGGATTCGGTGACGTAGTAACCTAGGGCGAGGAACATTTCGTTTCTGACCTGTTCGGCGTTGTAGATCTCTTCTCTTTCGGTGACGGCCTTGCGGATAAGCGGATAGGCGTCCTTGCCCTTCCAGAGGAAGTCGGTGTAGAAGGCTTGATGGTTGATGCCGGCGCAGGTGTAGGAGATCTCATCGTGCTTGGCGCCGATCCAGTCAGCCAGCATATTGGCAGTGCCCTGCACGCTGTGGCAGAGGCCGGAGCAGACCATATCCGGGAACGCGCCCTGCACGGTGCGGCAGAGCATCGCCATCGGGTTGGTGTAATTCAGATAGACCGCGCCGGGGCAGTAGCGGTCAATGTCGGCGGCGATGTCCATGATGGGATTGATGGTGCGCAGATAGCGGAAAATGCCGCTGGGGCCGCGGGTATCACCGACGTTGGTGTCCACGCCGTATTTCTTGGGGATGAGGATGTCGTGCTGCCAGACGTCGACTTCACCGTGGAGGATGGTGGTGACGACGCCGTCCGCGCCCATCAGGGCTTCCTTGCGGTCGAGGGTGGCGATGACCTTGGCCGGGTATTTGCCCTCGGCGACGATGCGGTCGACCGCGCGCTTGATGTAGTCAAGTCTTTCGGCGTTGATATCCATCAGGGCGATGGTGGCGTCGGCAAAGGCCGGGAAGGTCAGAAGGTCGTTGACCAGTTTGCGGGTGAAGCCGAAGCTGCCGGCTCCGATAAAGGCGATTTTCTTGGACATGATCGTATCTCCTTTGATTTTGATTTGCGGGGATCTGATGAAGGTATCTTACCATACTCCTCTCCCGTTTGTCAACCGACGAGACTTGACAAAGCCCCCTTTGAAGAGGTAGAATAGGGCCATAACTACCGAAAAAGAAGGTCAATACTATGGAAAAATACCTGATCGGCCTCGATCTCGGCACCTCGGCCTGCAAAGGGAGCCTGCTCTCCGAAAGCGGCGCGTGGGTCGCCGAGGCCAAGGAAGCGACCGTTTATACTTATGGCGGCAACGGCGAAGTCACCTTTGACGCCGACGACTTTTATGGGATCGTTGCGCGCGTCATCAGAAAGCTGGTCTCCTCCCTTCCCGAAGGCGGCGAGATCGTCGGCATCGGCATGGCCTCCGCCAGCGGCAACACGCTTTTGGTCGATGACGCCGGGAAGCCCCTCACCCCGGTCTTCTCGTGGCTCGACAAACGTGACGCGGGTGAAATGGAAGAAGTTTTCGGCACTCCCGATGAAAATGCTATCTACCGCACCTGCGGCTGGCCGTATATCCCCTCTTTCCCTCTCGCCCACCTTGCGTGGCTCAAGGTGCATCAGCCGGAGCTTCTTAAAAACGCTTCCGGCATCCGCATGTCCACCGACTACCTCCTTTTCCGCCTGACCGGGTGCTGGGGCATGGACCCCTCCACTGCGACGACCTTCTATCTGCGCGATCAGGTCTCGGGAAAGTGGAATCACGCCCTTCTCGACCCCCTCGGCATCCGCGAGGAACACCCCCCGCCGGTTTACCCGACCGGGACATCATTGGGTCGCGTGCCCGCAACGGCTTCCGAAGAGACCGGTCGTCCCGAACGCTGCGCCGCCCTGCTCGGCGCCTTCGACCATCACCTCGCCGCCCTCGGCGCGGGCGTGACCAAAGAAGGCCAGCTTCTCCTCTCCTGCGGTACGTCGTGGGTCTGCTTCCTTCCTCTTAATGACCGAGAAAAGGTATTGGAGCACAACCTCCTCTGCGACCCCTTCCTCTCCTCCGCAAGCGGCCCGTGGGCGGGTATG
>JAKSPX010000012.1 GCA_024404415.1 Clostridia bacterium
GAGTGGTATGTCCTTTTCTGCCGCGGTGAGGGCCGCGCCGGATTCGTTGACGTCCGGCGGCAGGACGCGGATGCCCATTTCCGCGGCGGCGGAGATGTATTCGGCGACCTTTTCACTGTCTCCGAGAACGCTGGTGAGAAGCGCGGCCATGTATTCGCGCGGATAATGGCATTTGAGGTAAGCGGTCTGGTAGGCGACCACGGCGTAGGCGGTGGCGTGCGCCTTGTTGAAGGCGTAGTTGGCGAATTCCTTGATCTCCTCGAAAAGCGAGGAGGCCACATCCTCGGGAACGCCGCGGGCAAGGCATCCGTCGATGCCTTCGTCTTTGTTGCCGAAGATGAAGTTCTCGCGTTCCTTGACCAGCACGTCCATCTTCTTTTTGCCCATGGCGCGGCGGACGAGGTCGGCGCGGCCGAGGGAATACCCGGCGAGGACGCGGAAAATTTCCATGACCTGCTCCTGGTAGACGATGCAGCCGTAGGTGACGTCCAGAATGTCCTTGAGAAGCGGGTGCGCGTAGGAGACCTCTTCGGGGTGCTGTTTGTTATAGATGTATTTCGGAATGGATTCCATCGGACCGGGGCGATAGAGGGCAATGAGAGCCGTGACCTCCTCGATGGACTGGGCGCGCATGGAGGTGCAGACTGCGGTCATGCCCGCGCTTTCAAGCTGGAAAACGCCGATGGTCTTGCCCTCGGAGAGCATTTTGAAGGTCTCCGGGTCGTCGTCCTTGATGCGGGAAATGTCAAAATCCGGGTCGTAGAGGCGGACGGCCTTTGCGGCGTCGTCGATGATGGTGAGGTTGCGCAGACCGAGGAAGTCCATTTTGAGCAAACCCAGCTCTTCCACCGTGGTCATGGTGTACTGGGTGACGATGCTTTCGTCGTTGCGCGCAAGCGGCACAAAATCCGAGGCGGGCGCGCCGCAGATCACGACGCCGGCGGCGTGGGTGGAGGAATGGCGCGGCATGCCCTCCAGAAGCTCGGCGGTGTCGATGAGCTTGCGGATGCGGCTGTCGGCGGAATACATCGAAGCGAGCTGGGGGGAGACCTCCAGCGCCTTTTCGATGGTCATTTTCAAATCAAAGGGGATGGCTTTGGCGACCGCGTCGCATTCGGCGTAGGAAATGCCGAGGGCGCGGCCGACGTCGCGCCCGGCGATCTTGGCCTTCATAGTGCCGGAGGTGATGATCTGCACCACGTGGTCCTCTCCGTACTTGCGCGTGACGTAGTCGATGACCTCCTGCCTTCTGAGAGGGCAGAAGTCCATGTCGATATCCGGCATGCTGATGCGTTCCGGATTGAGAAAACGCTCGAAATAGAGACGGTAGCGGAAGGGGTCGATGGTGGTGATATTTAAGGCGTAGGCGACAAGGCTTCCTGCGGCGGAGCCGCGGCCGGGGCCGACGGGAATGCCCTGACTCTTTGCAAAATGGATGAAGTCGTGGGTGATGAGGAAGTAGTCGACAAATCCCATGGACTTGATGACCGAAAGCTCGTAATCAAGCTGCTTTTCGTGCTCTTCGGTGACAACGTCGTAGACACGGGCAAGGCCCTCTTTGCAGAGCTTGGTCAGGTAAACAAATGCGTCGGTCTCGCCTTCCGGGAGCGGGAATTTTGGCAGGTGATAGTGGCCGAATTCAAATTCGACGTTGCATGCTTCGGCGATCTTTAAGGTATTGTCGGCCGCCTCGGGGTATTCCGGGAAGAGAGCGCGCATCTGCTCGGTCGATTTGATATAGAATTCCGCCGGCTCCAGCTTCATACGGTTGGGGTCGTCGACGGTCTTGTTGGTCTGGATGCACATCAGGACGTCCTGAGCGAAGCTGTCCTCCGCGGTGAGGTAGTGGGCGTCGTTGGTGACCACCAGCGGGATGCCGGTCTCGCGGTGGATCCTGGTCAGGCCGCGGGCCGCTTCCTGCTGCTCGGGGATGGTGTGATCCTGCAATTCCAGGTAAAAATTGCCCTCGCCGAAGATATCCTGCATCATCAGGGCGTATTCCTTCGCGCCCTCGTAGTTGTCGGCAAGGATCAGGCGGGGAATGGTGCCTGCGATGCAGGCCGAAAGGGCGATCAGACCCTCGTGATACTCCTTCATCAGGTCGAGGTCGATGCGGGGACGGTTATAGAAGCCCTCTACGTAGGCGGCGGAGACCATTTTGCAGAGGTTGTGGTAGCCGGTCTCGTTTTTGCAGAGGAGGATGAGGTGGTGTGCTTCGTAGTCGCGGTCGTAGGTCTTGTCAAAGCGGGTGCGCGGCGCGACGTAGACCTCACAGCCGATGATGGGCTTGACGCCCGCTTTTTTGGCGGCACGGTAAAATTCGATCACGCCGAACATGCTGCCGTGGTCGGTGATGGCCACCGCGTCCTGCCCCAGGGACTTGACGCGATCCATCAGCTTGGTGATGCGGCAGGCGCCGTCCAGAAGGCTGTATTCGGTATGCACATGAAGATGAACGAAGTTTTCGGCCATGGATGGCACCTCCCTTCCGCAGAAACCGCAAATAGATGCTCAAAGATATTTTATAATAAAAATGCCCTTCTGTCAATCTTTTGATACCGGGGAGCGGTAGATACATTAAGAAAATCTTAAGCTTTTCCCCTCTTTTGTCTTAATGAATTTTGGTATATGATATAGACAATGAAGCAAACGGAGGAAATGGACATGACCGGCATTCTGATCTGTGACGATGAGCGCGACATCGTCTCCGCGTTGAAGATCTATCTTTCCGGGGAGGATTACCGCGTTTATGAAGCCTATAACGGCAGAGAAGCGCTTGAATCCCTGAAGGCGCACGGCGACATCCGCCTCGTCCTTCTGGACATCATGATGCCCGAGGTGGACGGCATCACGGCGCTGGCGGGCATCCGTGCCGTGTCCAACGTGCCGGTCATCCTCCTAAGCGCCAAAAGTGAGGAGGCCGACAAGGTTCTGGGCCTCGGCGTGGGGGCGGATGACTATATTACAAAGCCTTATAGTCCCGTGGAGCTTCTGGCGAGGGTGAGATCCCAGCTCCGGCGCTACACCCAGCTCGGCGGCGGAACGGAGGGCGACGATCTTCTGAGGATCGGCGGCATCGAGCTTTGCGACCGCGAAAAAAAAGTCACGCTCGACGGCGAAGAGATCACCCTGACGCCCACCGAATATGACATTCTGAAATTCCTCATGGAGCATGCAGGAGAGGTCTTTTCGCCCAAAGAGATCTACGCCCGCACAAAGGGGGAAAACCCCTACGGAAGCGAAAATACCGTGGCGGTGCACATCCGCCACCTCCGCGAAAAGCTGGAAATCGACCCCGGTTCGCCGCGCTACATCAAGGTGGTCTGGGGACAGGGATATAAAATGGAGAAGGGAGAAATGAGAAAATGAAAAAGCAGATCACATTACAGAAATGGATCGCGTGGGTACTCTTCATCGTGTCGACGGCCGCGCTGGTCATGGCGGGGGCTTTGACCGTGATCGGTGCGGCGGTCGGCATCTATGACGCGCCGATCGAGGGCGTGGAGGATCACGTTTTCCGGCAGATGATCCATGACGACATGTGGAGCGTCGCCGCCGAATATCATGATCGCGGGGCTGTCGAAAACGACCGCGGAAACATCCGCTTTGAGGTATCGAAGGCTGACGCGCCGGATGTGATCCTCGCTTCCAATATGCAGGAGGGGGAAGTGCTTCTGGCGGAGACGGAGCAGCTTTGCGGCTTTGACGGAGGGTATGTTTATTACGAGGAGAGTGAATGGGAAGAGACCGTCTATTGTGTGCATATCGGCGTCAGCGCGGAGCTGAAGGCGGAAGACCGCTATCAGAAGATAGCGCCGCTATTCACGACATTTATGAAATACGGGCCGATTCTTGCGGCAGTGACCGCCGTGTCCTTTGTCCTCGCAGTCGCGTCGGGCGTCTGGCTCTGCTTCCTTGCCGGGAAACGGGAAGGAAAAGAGGGGATCTTCGAGCGCCGGTTTGATAAATGGCCGCTTATTGCCGTTCTATTATTCTATATACTGGCCATAATCGGCAACTGCGGCCTCGCGGCACTGCTGTTTGACGATATTTTCTATGACTGGTCATGGCTTTCCTGGTACGGCACCTCGCTCTGGAAGCTGATGGTGTGTCTCTTTGTACTGGTGCTCTTACTTGACGCGGCGCTCCTCGCACTGCTTCTTGCCACTGTCTCTGTGAGGATAAAATGTCATACCTTCTGGAAACGCACCCTCATCGGGCACGTCCTTTCCCTCATCGGCAAAGGCTTCAAGGTACTGCCCTTCGTCTGGAAAAGTGCCGTGATCTACCTGGGAGTCACTTTCGCGGAGATCATCATGGCAATGGCACTTTTCTCCCCGTACTGCGACGACGAGATCCCGTTCTTTGTCGTGATCGTTAAAAATACGATCCTTGCCATCCCGTATTTCTGGGTAGCGGCGAATCTGAAACGTATGAAATACAGCGTTTTGCGCCTTGCGGACGGCGACATCGGCTACAAGACCGACGCCAGCGGTCTCTTCGGGGAATTCAAGGAGGCCGCGCTCGACCTCAACCGCCTTTCCGACGGGCTTGGCCTTGCGGTGGAAGCGCGCACCAAGAGCGAACGCATGAAGACCGAGCTCATCACCAACGTTTCTCACGATATCAAAACGCCTCTCACCTCCATCGTGAGCTATGCTGACCTGATCGGCAGAGAGGAGACGGAAAACGAAAAGATCCACGAATATGCCGACATTCTGAAAAAACAGTCGACAAGGCTCAAAAAGCTTCTGGAGGATCTGGTCGAGGCCTCCAAGGCCGCCACGGGCAACATCAAGGCGACGCTTATGCCGTGCGACGCAGGCGTGCTCATCACGCAGGCGGTGGGCGAATACGAAGAAAAACTGGCAGAGCATGATCTCACCCTCATCACCGATCTGCCGGAGACCCCGGTGACGGTCGCGGCGGACGGCAGGCTGACCCAAAGGGTGCTGGATAATCTGATGCAGAATATCACCAAGTACGCCAAGGAAGGCACCCGCGTCTTCTTAACGCTCAACGAAGCGGGGCAGGTCACGGTGAAGAACACCTCGCGCGACCTCATCCTGCACCCGGAAGAGCTCAGTGAGCGCTTTGTGCGCGGCGAGAGCTCCCGCACCTCGGAGGGCAACGGCCTCGGGTTGGCCATCGCCTCCAGCCTCATGCAGACCATGGGCGGCAGCCTGAAGATCGACGTGGACGGCGACCTCTTCAAGGTCACGCTGCAGTTCGGAGGCGTGAGCGTATCATGACTCCCGAAGCATTGGCGGTATTCCACAAGGTACTGGACGTCATTTTGGTCCTCTGTACCTTTTACCAGGTCGTCTTTTTCGCCGCCGGGTTGTTTTTGAAAAAGAAAGAACCGAAAAGCGGTAGACTTCACCGCTTCGCCGTGATGATCGCGGCGAGAAACGAGGAAGAGGTCATCGCGCGGCTGGTCGGCGACCTGAAAAACCAGACCTACCCGAAGGGGTATCTGGATATTTACGTGATGAGCGACCGCTCGGAGGATCATACGGCGGAGGAAGCGAGAAAAGCCGGAGCCTATGTCTTTGAGCGCCGGACACTGGTGGGCAGAGGCAAGGGCTACGTGCTCCACGAGCTCTGGGAAAAGATCCGAGAGACCGAAAAGCGGTATGACGGCTATTTCGTCTTCGACGCGGACAACCGCGTGTCGCGGGATTTCGTCGAAAAGATGAACGCGGTCTTCTCCTCGGGGCATCCCATCGTCACGGGCAAGCGCCAGTCGACCAACTTCGGCGCGGGTTGGATCGCCGACGGCTACGCGCTGTGGTTCCTGCGGGACGGCATCCTCAACCGGGCGCGCACGGCCTTCGGGAGCTCCTGCCCCGTCACCGGGACCGGCTTCCTCGTCGCGTCAAGCATCCTGGAGGAATCGGGCGGATGGCAGTATTTTTCTCTCACAGAGGATTCCGAATTTTCCGCCGACGCGCTCCTCAGAGGTTACAAAGCGGCCTATGCCGACGAGGCGGTGTTCTTTGACGAGCAGCCGACCGATTTCAAAACCTCCTGGCGGCAGAGGATGCGCTGGAGCAAGGGATACATGGAGGTTTTCTGCCGCTACGGCGCAAGACTTTTTGCGGGCATCTTCAAAAAAGGCGGCCTTGCCGCGTATGACGCCTGCATGAATCTTCTCCCGGCGGTGGCGTGTACCGCGATATCGGTCATGGCGGACGTCGTGAGCCTTGTCCTGAGACCCTCCGCCGCGCCGCTTGCCTATTTGTTCCACACTCTTCTCGGGGCGTGGGTGGCGGTCTTCTTCTTCGGCTTGGCCACAGCCATAAAGGAACGGAAGGCGCTCGGCGTAACTTATCCGCGCCTTTTGAAAGCGGCGGTGACCCTGCCGATCTTCATGATGACCTATCTGCCCATCGCGGTGGCGGCGCTCTTTTCCAAAGTGGAATGGACGCCCATCCGCCACACGGGGAAGAGCATCCCGGAACAGATGAAATAAAGGCGCATCTATTAAGAGCTTTATATAATAAACCGACCCGTGTCAGGAGACACAGGTCGGTTCATTATATTGGTGATTATCCGAAAATATTGAAGATGGAAGGCTCGGTGTCGGTATCCGGCTCGGGTTCGGGTTCGGGTTCCGGTGCGGGAGGAGCCGTGTGAAACTCGCAGAAGGTATCGCAGCCCTTGTAGCCGTAGACGAACGGGGCGGAGGCATTCTTTTCTCTGCCGGTCTTGGGGTCCTTATATTTGGTCAGAGTCCAATCCATCAGCGAACGGTAGGCAAGCGGCACTTCCACGATCACGCCGCGGGCGCTTTCATCGTCTGCCTTGAGACCGGTGAGGGATTCGCGGTCGATGGTGAGCACCGAGACCTCCTCGGTATTCTCACAGTAGGGCGTGGCGAGGTGGCCGCTGTCCTTGCAGATGAGAGTCGTCGCGTGGCAGTCGCATTTCTTGGTGGGCTTGTCGCCCGGCCAGAAGTACCCGGTCGCCACGTGGCTGGAGCCGCGGCAGTCGGCCTTGCAGGCCGAAGTCGGGATGCCGCCGCAGTCGGTGCAGTAGGAAGCGGCGACGAGCTCGTCGGGCGTTTCGAACTTGGCGTTCTCCAGCCCTTCGTGAAGCTGATCCATGACCTTTTTCCAAAGCTTCAGAGCGGGGTTGCCGTCCGCACCCTTGATCTCCTTGGGGTAGTCGTAGCCGTACCAGACGCCGCCGACGTAGTAGGGCGTGTAGCCGATGAACCAGCGGTCCTTGTCGGAGTTGGTGGTACCGGTCTTACCGGCGACGGCAATACCGTCGATCTTGGCGGCGGTGGAGGTGCCGCGGATGACGGCGCTTTCCAGCATATAGGTCATGTAGTAATTGGCTTTTTCGGAGAGCACCTGCGTGGAACGGTGAGCATTGTCCAAAAGGACGTTGCCCTCGCCGTCGGTGATCATGGTGTAGCACCGCGCTTTGTTGTGCACGCCATCGTTGGTGAAGGTGGTGTAGCCGGAAGTCAGCTCCAGAAGGGAAACGCCGTTGTAGAAGCCGCCGAGCGCGAGGGAACCGTAGTTCATGTCGCCCTTTTCGGAGGTGTTCACAAGGGTGGTGAAGCCGTATTTGTTCTCCAGATACCCGTAGCTCTTGGGAATGCCGAGCATTTCCAGCGTCCTTACGGCGACGGTGTTGGTGGAGAGCTCCACGGCGCGGCGCACGGTCATGCGTCCCTTGAAGCCGGTGTAATAGTTCTTCGGGTAGGCCTTGAGCTTGCCGGAGAAGCTTTCGGGCTTCTCGATCAGAACGCCGGACTGGTCGGTGTAGAGGTCGGGGAAGTCGTCCATGACGGTGAAGGGGGTGATGAGCCCTTCTTCAAGCGCCGGGGAGTAGGCGGAAAGCGGCTTGATGGCGGAACCGGCGGAGCGGAGCGACTTGGCGCGATTCAGAACGCGCGCGCCCTGCTTGGTGCCGCGGCCGCCGACGACGCCTAAAATGTCACCGTCGGTGGAATAGACGATCATGGCGCTCTGCGGCTGGGTGATGCCCGCGAGGCGCTGGAAATTGGAGCTGTCGGTGTAGACGCTTTCCATCACGCCCTGCACCTTGGGATCCAGGGTGGTGTAGATCTGTAAGCCGCCGGAATAGAGAAGGCGGGTGGCGACCTCTTTGCTGTAACCGAGCTGGGTCTGCAGATCCTTGATGACCTGGTCAATGACGAGGTCGATGAAGTAGGACTGGACCACTTCGGGCTCTTCCTTTTCCTCCTCGATGTCGCGCATGAAGGAGAGCTCCTCATTCTTGGCGCGCTCATACTCGGTGTCGGTGATGATGCCCAGGTCGTGCATTTTCCAGAGGATATCCTTCTGGCGGTCGATGTTGTGCTCCGGGTAGACGAACGGGTCATAATAGGAGGGCAGGTTGGTGATGCCCGCGATGGAGGCGCATTCGGCCAGCGTCAGCTCGCTGACCTCCTTGCCGAAATAGACCTCAGCCGCGGTCTGCACACCGTAACAGCCCTGCGAGAGGTTGATGGTGTTGAGATAAAGTTCAAGGATCTCCTCCTTGGACATATTCTTTTCCAGCTCCAGCGCGCGTAAGACCTCCTGGAGCTTGCGCTGTACCGTCACCTCATCGTCGCCCGTGATGTTCTTGATGCGCTGCTGGGTGATGGTAGAGCCGCCGTAATTGGAGGAGAAGCCGAAGAGCAGGTTCACGCCGGCGCCGAGCGTGCGCTTCCAGTCGACCCCCCGGTGCGTCCAGAATCGCTCGTCCTCGATGGCCACGACGGCCTGCTTGAGATAGTTCGGAATGTCCTCGTAGTCCACCCATTCGCGGTTCTGCTCACCGTGAAGGGTGTAGATCACGTTGTTGTTCCCCTCACTGTCGGTGGCATAAAGCTGGGTGGAGTAGTTCAATTCGTTGGAGGCGATGGACATATCCATGTCGGTGTCGACGTAGCGGTTGATGTAGACCGCGGCCGCCATCAGACAGATGGAGCCGGTGATGATCATGACAAGGATCACCGACAGAATGGCCTTGATCAGCGCTCCGAACGGGTTGAAGTGCAGGCGGTCGCGTTTCGGAGAACGCAGCCTCGATACACATTTGCGCAGAAATGCTTTGAATTCGCTCAATGTAGTCCTCCCTTTTGAAAGATCCCTTATGAATGCACGGGTTATTTGCGGGATCGGTTGGCGATCTTGGATAAATAGACCAGATCGTCGGGCTGTACCGTATCCTCTGCGACCTTATTCTGAGTAGTATAGCCGCATTTTTCGCATTGATGCAGGATCATCCAGCCCTTTCCGGCCTTGTAATCCACACCGACCGGGCGCAGGATGCCGCCGCAGTCGGAGGCGCGGTCGCCGGGAACGACGTCCACGTGCTTGGAGCACAGGCAGAAGGGGCAGTGGTTGCGGTAGCTGCCGTTGGTCACCGGCAGGACCTCTTTACCGCAGACCTCACAGATAAAGCCGGTGTTTTCGCTTTTTCTGGACATGACACCGCTCCTTTAATGCGACTTGGAGTAGTCGCGCGGCCCGAAGATCCCGGTGCCGACGCGAACC
Source organism: Clostridia bacterium (assembly GCA_024404415.1). Lineage (GTDB taxonomy): Bacteria > Bacillota > Clostridia > Oscillospirales > QAMX01 > RUG11797. The sequence continues at coordinate 9,525 of JAKSPX010000012.1, forward strand.
ATGGTGGCGCCGTGACGGATGGCGGTCTCAAAGTCCGAAGACATACCCATGGAAAGAATGTCAAGCGAGAAGGCCTCTTTCATGGCTTCGTATTTCCGGTACACTTCATCAAAATACGGCGCGGGATCCTCGCCGACCGGCGGGACGCACATCAGACCGCGTAACCGGATATGCGGGAGCGTCCCGAGGAAGGAAGCGAAGTTTTCGGCTTCTTCAAGCGGCAGGCCGCTTTTGGTCTCCTCGGTTCCGACGTGGATCTCGATCAGGACGTCCTGCGTGAGGGAAAGCGATGACGCGGCCTTCTCAATGGCGAGCGCGGCGCTCTCGGTGCAGAGCGAGTGGATGAGGGCGACCTTGCCGACCAGCATTTTGGCCTTGTTGGATTGAAGGGTGCCGATAAAGTGGAGCTCCGCGCCCTCATAGGCGTTTTCGGAAAACTTGCGGCAGAGCTCGTCCGCCTTGTTTTCGCCGACGAAACGGACCCCATGAGATATGACGGTCTGGATCTCCTCTTTGTTCCGTGTTTTTGTGGCGGCGAGAAGGGTGATCTCGCGCCCGACCTCGCGGGAAAGCGCGTCAATTTTTTCAAGGAGCTTCCCGGTGCGGTCGATCAATTCGGATTCTAACATAAAATGCCTCTGAGTTCAGTCAATGGTATCGGAAGTGAAAAGAACGTTGCGGGGCTGACGGGCGCGGTAAAGGGTATAGTGGTCAAAGCCCGCCTTGACGCAGACCTCTTCCGCCTCTTTGAAATAGCAGGAAAGGTGCTTGGTCTCGTGCGCGTCCGAGCCGATGGTGACGTATTCGCCGCCGAGAGAACGGAAAAGCGCCAGAGCATCGCCCATCAGGGTCGGGTAACCCTTCCGGAGGGTGGCTGTGTTGAGTTCCAGCGCCTTTTTGCGCTTCACAAGGATGGAAAGGAGCTCTTCCAGCTTGGAAAGGCGATCCTCAAGGTGCAGAAGCACGCCTGCGTTATAATAAAAGTAGCGCAAAGGATAGTCGATGTGCGCAAAGGAATCGTATTCGTTCTCCTCTGCGTCGCAGATGAGCTGGTCAAAATAGGCGTCGAGCAGGTATTCGCACTCCGCCTGTCCTGTGTAGGACGAGGATAAAAAGCCCTTTCGCCCCGGCAGATGATGCAGGGAACCGAGGACGAAATCATAAGGATGCCGTTCCAAAAGCTCCCGGCAGTAGTCCGGGCATTCGTTCATCTCGCCGAACTCGATCGAAAGCGGAAGCTCGATGCCCTCCGGCAGCGGCTCACGCGGGGCAAAGATCGCGTCCTCAAAATAGCGGATGCGCGGATTTGCCGGATCGGTGAGGTAGGCGTCGAAATGCTCGGTCAGGTAAAGGCTCTGAAGCCCGGAAGCTTTTGCGGCGAGCGCCATTTCATACGCAGTCGACACGCCGTCGTGGGAGAGGGTGGAGTGGGTATGGGTGTCGGAGAGGATCATTTGCGGACGTACTCCTTCATGGCTTCGTAATCGTCGATGGCGAAGTCAGAAGATTCGTGGTTCATCATATCCTTGACGGTGATCTTGCCCACCTGCGCCTCGTTTTCGCCGAGGATAATGACGTAGGGGATGCCTTCCTTGTTGGCGTAGTCAAGCGATTTCTTCATCTTGCGCTTGACGGTCTCGAGGGTGACGCGGAGACCCGCGCGTCTCAGACCCATGGCCAGTGCGACCGATTCGTTCTCGGTGGACATCGGAACGATGAAGACCTCGGTTTCGGTGCCCTTGTTGGCTTCGCCGCGCTCGACCAGAACGGCGTAGATGACGTCGAGGCCGAAGGTCATGCCGACGGCGGGGATGTCACGGCCGCCGGAGAGCTTGCCGATGATGTTGTCGTAGCGGCCACCGGCGCCGATGCTGGAGGTGACGCCGCCTTCGGTCATGAAGACCTCCCAGACGCAGCCGGTGTAGATATCGAGCCCGCGGGCGAGGTGCGGGGCGTAGACGATCTTATCCATGATGCCGGCGGCGGAGAGCATGCCGTAGAGCTCCTTGAGGTCGGCGATGCCGGCGTTTAATAGTTCGTTGCCTTCGCCGACGTAGGCGACCAGGTCGTCAAAGGGCATTTCGAAGAGATCGAACATCTTATTTAACGTCTCTTCCGTGATGCCGGTCTCGATGAGCTCGTCGGAAACGCCGCTGCGGCCGATCTTCTTGAGCTTGTCCACCGAGGTGATGACCGCGCCGGTCAGTTCTTCGGGGATACCGACGAAGCGGATGATGCCGGAGAGCAGCTTGCGGGAGGAGAGCTCGATGCGGATGGGAAGACCGAGCTTTTCAAAGACCTCGACCGTCATGGTGAGGAATTCGGTCTCAGCGGTCAGGCTGTCAGCGCCCGCCATGTCGACGTCGCACTGGGTGAATTCACGGTTGCGGCCGGATTTCACCGGGCCGTTGCGGAAAACGTGGCCGATCTCATAGCGCTTGAAGGGCATGGTGAGCTGGGGATTCATGGCGACTAATTTGCAGAGCGGCACCGTGAGGTCATAACGAAGCGCGAGGTCGCGCCCGCCCTGGTCGGTGAGGGAATAAACTTCCTTCAGAATTTCCGCGCCGCCCGCGTATTTGCTCGCGAGCAGGTCGAGATAGTTGATGATCGGGGTCTCCACCGGGGAGAAACCGTATTTTTCAAAGCATTCGGTCAGAATTTTGGTGATATCGCGTCTCACGCGCTGGCGCTCGGGGAGATAGTCGAACGCGCCTTTGATGTTTCTTGCAAGGTCAGACATGGGTCAGTTTCCTCATTTCCTGATGATTTTGGGTCCGTTGGGAGTATCTTCAACGGTGATATTCATGTTTTTGAGCATATCACGGATCTCGTCGGCGCGCTTGAAGTTCTTGGCCTTGCGGGCTTCGGCGCGCTCGGCGACAAGGGCCAGGATGGCGTCGTCGTCGATGGCTTCGGGCTCGTCCTTGACCTTGGCGGCGTTCTCAATGAGCGAGAGCGAGAGAACTTTGTCGAATTCGGCGATGAGCGCAAGCTTGGTCGCGTCGTTGACCTCGGCCTTGAAGACGTCGTAAAGAGCCGTGATGGCGAGGGAGGAGTTGACGTCGTTTTCCAGCGCTTCGCGGAAGGAGGCGCGGAGAGGCGCGGCGCCGGCTTCGTCAAATTCACCGTCGTCTTTCTTGAGGGCGGCGACGCGGGCGAGGAGCTTGTTATAGGCCGCGGCGGTGTTGTCAAGTCCTTCGTAGGAGAAGACCAGCGCCTTGCGGTAATGGGACTGCAGGCAGAAGAGGCGGTAGACCATCGGGTCGTAACCCTTTTCCTTCAGGAGCGAGAGGGTGAGGAATTCGCCCTTGGACTTGCTCATCTTGCCGTCGGAGGTGTTGAGATGAAGCACGTGGAACCAGTTGTTGCACCATTTGTGGCCGAGGTAGGATTCGCTCTGGGCGATCTCGTTGGTGTGGTGCGGGAAGGCGTTGTCGATGCCGCCGCAGTGGATGTCAAGATATTCGCCGAGGTACTTCATGCTGATGGCCGAGCATTCAATGTGCCAGCCGGGGTAGCCGAGACCCCACGGGGATTCCCACTTGAGCTCCTGATCCTCAAACTTCGACTTGGTGAACCACAGAACGAAGTCGATCTTGTTTCTCTTGTTGGAGTCTTCCTCCACGCCCTCGCGCACGCCGGTCTCGAGGTCTTCCGCGTCGTGCTTGTTGAAAACGTAGTATTCGTCCAGCTTGGAGGTGTCAAAATAGATGTTGCCGCCCGCTTCGTAGGCGTAGCCCTTGTCGAGAAGCGCCTGAACGAGGGTGATGAACTCGGGAATGCAGGAGGTGGCGGGGATGGTGGTCGCCGGAACGCGGATATTCAGGGCACGGCAGTCTTCAAAGAAGGCGTCGGTATAGTATTTGGCGATCTCCATGACCGTCTTGTGCTCGCGCTTGGCGCCCTTGAGCATCTTATCCTCGCCGGTATCGGCGTCGCTGGAAAGGTGGCCGACGTCGGTGATGTTCATGACGCGCTTGACGTCGTAGCCGACGTATTCAAGCGATTTTTCGAGGATATCCTCCATGATGTAGGTGCGCAGATTGCCGATGTGGGCGAAATGGTAAACCGTCGGGCCGCAGGTGTACATTTTCACCTTGCCGGGCTCGTTGGAGACGAATTCATCCTTGGAATGGGTCAGCGTATTATAAAGCTTCATGGTCATCTTCCTTTGCATCGTTATTTTGGGTATCATTAAGCGCTTTTTCGAGCGCGCGGATACGGTCTTCGAGGCGGGTGAGTTCCTGGGCGACCGGGTCGGGGATGTTGACCTGGTCGAGATCCTCCACCTTCACGCCGCCCACACGGGTGACGCGGGCAGGCACGCCGACGGCGGTCGCATCGGAGGGGATCTCCTTTAAGACCACCGCGCCCGCGGCGATTTTGGCGTTGTCGCCGACAGAGAAGGGGCCGA
>JAKSPX010000120.1 GCA_024404415.1 Clostridia bacterium
GACGAATGGGACGAAATGGTCGAGATCCTGCAGGGGGCAAGCCACCTCGAGCATCAGGAAAACCTGCGCGCCGAGGGGTTAAGGGAGATCCGTCGGCTGGAACGGATGAAGGCCACGCCCTATTTCGGCCGCGTGGATTTCGAGGACGATTTCGGCGAAGAGGAGATCTACGTCGGCCTCGGAACGCTTGAGGAGGACGGTGATTTCTATGTCTATGATTGGAGAAGTCCCATCGCCTCGCTTTATTATGAATCCGGCACCGGCAAGGCCGCTTACGAGGCGCCGCTCGGAAAAATCGAGGGGGAGATCACCCTCAAACGCCAGTACACCATTGAAGAAGGCAAGCTGAAATACTATTTTGACACCGACGTGGAGATCAGCGACGGCATTTTAAGGGAAGCGCTTTCGAAAAATGCCGACGGCAAATTAAAGACCATCGTCTCCACCATCCAGAAGGAGCAGAACGAGGCCATCCGCCGCCCGTATATGAAAAACCTGCTCGTCACGGGGCCTGCCGGGTGCGGCAAGACCTCGGTGGGCATGCACCGGCTTGCCTGGATGCTTTATGAAAACCGCGAAAGGATGCGCTCCTCCGACCTTCTTATCCTCACACAGAGCGAGCTTTTCGGGAAATATCTCGCGGGCGTTCTCCCGTCCCTCGGGGAGCAGGAGGCGCTGCGCGTGCGCCCGGAGGAATTCCTTGAACGCGCGTCGGGTGGGCTTGCCTCGGACGGCATTCAGGGGCTGACCGATGCGCTGCTTTCCGGCGACGAAAAAAGGCGCGGGAGCGCGGAAAAAAAGCTGTCCCCGGAATTTGAGGAGCAGCTCCGCGCGGCAGCCGATCAAAGGGGCCTTCGCCTTCCTGATGTAAAATTCTTCGACGAGGTCATATTAAGGGGCGAAGAGCTTTCTCACCGCTTTGACGAGGACAGCGCCTACCCGGTCGGCGTGCGGAAAAAGCGCCTTATCGACTACGTGGAGGCGGCGGTCGAGAGCTTCTTTGCGATCGGCGAAGCCGACGAGAAAAAGCCCATCCGCAATAAATTGGCCGACCCCGACTACACCGATGAGGGCTATTATACCCCCATGGATGAATTGGTGGAGATATACCGTTCCCGCATCAAATCCTCTTTCCGGGAAGCGCTGGAAAGGGAAGCGCGGTTTGACCTGCGAGCAAGTTATCTTTCCCTCCTGACTAAGGACGAAAAACGCGCTTTTCATGAAAAAACGGAAAAGGGAAAAATCGCGTTTGAGGACGCCGTCGCCATGACACGGCTTCTATACTTCCGCGAGGGAAGGTGGGAGGAGCGCACGCCGAAGCACATCCTCATCGACGAGGCGCAGGACCTTCCCGCCATGCTCCATAAGCTGCTTCATGATCTCTTCCCGCAGGCGGCCTTCACACTGCTTGCGGACGGCAACCAGGGGCTTTTACCGGGTATCAACACCACCGAAGATGAGCTTGCCGGGGTCTACGGGGCTGACCGCGTGAGATTTGACCGCAGTTTCCGTTCAACCTCGGAGATCGCTTCTTACTGCCTCACCCTGACCGATGCGGACTATGATATTTTCTCCAGACACGGTGACCCGGTCGCCTTTTTTGAGGGCACAGCGGAGGAAGCAGTCCGCAGGGTCATGAAAGAAAAAGGTGAAAAGGAAAAGCTCTGCCTCATCACGCATTCGAGAAAACAGAGCAAGGAATACTTTGAAAGCTTCGGGAAAGCCCTCGGGGCGGAGCTGATCGCCGACCCGGAGGTCTCCGCAAAAGGTGATTTCCTCATCACGCCGGTTTACTATACCAAGGGGCTGGAATTTGACCGCGTGATCGTGCCGATGGCCGACTACAAAAATGACCGCCGCTCGCTCTATATGGCCGCCACCCGCGCCCTGCATCATCTCACGATGGTGAAATAATGCTCTCATCATAGGTTCCGCCTGCGCTCGGCACTCGTTTGGTCGGCGCCTGGAATGCGCTTCATGTTCGCTCTTTTTCTCTCTTTTTTCTCTCTTTTTTCGCTCTTTTTTGTGTGAACCCGACTTTTCGGAGGGCGGTTCTATTCCTTCCAGAAGGACAAATTCGTTGCGGAATATTTGCGTATATTTGCAAAATTGGATCCTGAGCTTTGAAAATGTTACAGAAATCTCATATTGACATTCGGGAAGAATTCCCCTCTGATCACACGGTATAACGCATAGAGAAGAAAAGAGAAGAGCAAAGAAGAGAAGAAGAGAAAAGAGAAGACGAGATAAGAGAATACAAGAAAAGAGAAAACAAGAAAAGAGGAGAGGCTTCGCGCCGCTCCTCTTTATGGTTCTGTCTTTATCATGCCCGCCATTCTGAAGATTTACGCCTTGATAGGCGGGCGATTCGTGAGTCGCCCCGCAATATGGTACCGTACCCGTAGGGCACGACGCCCACATCGCGCCGCCTTTTCCGTCGCTTTTCCCGGTCAAACGGAACGCCGGGGACGGCGTTCCCTACGAAAGGATTCTTCTGTGACAGCACAACCCCGTATGGCGTGCCGTCCCCGGCACGCCGTTTTGCTCCGTAGATATCTCGGGATTTTCGGGCGATTCGTGAATCGCCCCTACGCGGAGGGGGGCAGAAATGTTACATGATACTGGAATATACAAATTTCAAAATGATATCCGTTTTGGTTTACCTGAATGTCACCTTTCTGTTTTTATGACGAAGGAAAAGAATAATCAAAACCGACATTTCTATTACGGTTATGAGGATATACCACCAAAAACGGAAGAGGAAGACGAAAAGTATAAGTCCAATGATTCTTGCCCAGACATCCCTGTCTCGACACCAGATTTTCATTGGATCAACCGCTTGAAAAGGTGTCAAAATCAAAAAGGCAAACGCGATTACAAAATCCATAAAGAGGCTTTGCCGTATCCTTCTATCAAAGACACAGTTCCGATAATCGAAAAATTCACGGCATACAGTAAAAAGCATACACCGATCATGATCTCGTTATATGATCTGTCACACAGAAACTTCTTTAATTTCATCAGAGCGTCCTATTACTTGATACTCAATCTCCGAGGTCGCTATATACTTCTCCTTCGCCGGGCTTCTGATAAAGGCGGATCCAGTCGATCTTGTAGGTGACCGGCCACACGGTATCTTCCGTGACGGTCGGCTGCTTCCAAGAGGAACCGTCGGTGAAAATGAAGTTATTGAAGATGATGTAAATGGGGTCATGGAAGCCGCCCATGCCGTCGCCATAGATCCCGAAATCTTCTGTGATGCTGAAACGGGAATAAATCGCGCCGTCGACCGTGAAATAGAGCTCCTCGGGCGTCCATCCCATGCCGTAAAGGTGGTATTCCTTGTTGAGATCGGTCTTGGTTTCAAACTTGAAGTCGCCGCAGCCCAGACTGAAATGATCGTATTTGTACCATTTGTGGGCGGTCGATTCGACGGTATTGGGGGAGCCGAAGACTTCGAACATGTCGATCTCGGTCATGTAGTCGGCGGTGCGGCGGGTGTCCTTGGACTGCATCCAGAAAGAAGGCCAGCAGCCTTTCCGGAACGGCACGTTCGCCCGCATTTCGAGATACCCGTAGCGGTAGCTCATCACGCCGTCGGTGGTCACGGAGATGTTGGTGGAATATTGATCTTCCCCTTCCTTCCACGTGCGCATGACCAGATTGCCCTTCTCAATGGCGACGTTGTGCTCGTCGCGGCCGTTTTCGATGTCGCCCTGGTTCATTTTCGCCCGCAGATTCCATTTGACCGCGTCAAGCGAGTCGGTGCGCTCACGGGTGTCAATGCGGGAAAGCGAAGCCGGGTCGTCGAATTCGTCGTGCCACACAAGGCGCATCTCCTCACCGCTATCCGGCGAGAGGATCGTCTCAGGCGCCTTGGGCTCCCTGAAAACAAAGAAGAGGACCAAGGCGGCGGCCAGAAGAAGCAGGGCAAGCGAGATCAGGAGGATCGTGCGTTTTTTCATGGCGGTTACTCCTTTCGTGACGAAAGCTTTTGCGGATAGCGGAACATGCCTTTCATAACCGTAGGGGAGATCTGTGATCTCCCGCAAGGATCGTTATGGGATCGTGAATAAGTTTATTCTTACCGCTTTTTTATCCCGCGATGTTGATGGCGTCGTCGGTCATGGTGACCGAGGTGATCGGGACAGGGAGGGACTGGATATAATCGTTGAGGGCGCCTGCGTAATAATTATAGAGCGAGGCGGGGAGGATGTCGGTGGGGATGGTGAAACCGGTGACCTCCAGACCGACCGGCGTGATGGTGAAGCCCGCTTCCTCAGAATATGCAAAGGAGCAGGAGGACGAGAAGGAAATGCCGGTGGGGAGGCAGGCGGGGACGACCGAGAGGAGCTCGTACGGCTCGGCAAGAAGGCGGAGATTCACATCTCCCGTCACTGTGGTGATGTTGGGAGCGGAGAAATCCAGCGTGTCGATGGTGTAAGGTGTGTTCTCCGGGAGTGACTTGGTGAGCATACCGAGGGCATACTCCTCGCTGAGGGAGAGGAAGAAGCCGGTGGAGGCCTCGGATGCGGGTTCGGTCTCGGACGCGGATGCGGACTGGCTTTCGGGAATACCTTCGGAAGACGGGGCTTCCTCTTTCTTGCCGCAGGCGGAAAGAAGCATCAGAAGCGCGAGGAGCAGGCAGAAGAGTGTTTTCTTGGTCATGTAGATCATCCTTTCTGAAGTGGTTTAGTCAAGGAAGGCGAGGATACTCCCTGTGAGGCCGGAATCATCGGCGCACTCGATCCTGACGCGGGCGAGCTTGCCGGAAAGGCCGCCTTGGGGAAGCGTGAAGAGGTGATAATTCTCGGTGTAGCCGCTTGTCACGCCGAATTCATCGCTTTCAAACAACACGACGGCCTCGCGCCCGATCTCACTTTTGATCACGTCGCGGGAAATGTCGGCGGTGAGGTGGCCGAGGACGCGCGCACGGCGCTCCTTTTCGGCGCGGGGGATCTGGTTTTCCATGCGGGCGGCGCGGGTGCCGGTGCGGATGGAGTAGGGGAAGACGTGCACCTTGTCAAAGCGGATGCCGCGGCAGAAATCGCAGGTCGCTTCAAATTCCTCCTCGCTCTCGCCGGGGAAGCCGGTGATGATGTCGGTGGTGACGGCGGCGTTGGGGAAATATCGCCTGAGCCTTTCGACCACCTCGGTGAAGAGCGCGGTGTCGTATTTTCTTCCCATGCGCTTGAGAACGGTGTCACAGCCCGACTGCAGCGAGAGGTGGAAGTGCGGGCAGAGGTTGGAAAGCGGTGCGAGCTTCCGGCAGAAATCCTCGGTGACGGTGCGCGGCTCAAGCGAGCCGAGGCGGAGGCGGGTGTTCCCCGCGGCGGAGGAGAGGCGTAGGATCAGGTCGGCAAGGGTGGGCTTTTCAGGGAGATCCTGCCCGTAGGAGGCGATCTCGATGCCGGTGAGGACGATCTCACGGAAGCCCTCGGAAGAAAGGCGCCTGACCTCGCTTTCGGCAAAGGCCGGGTCGATGG
>JAKSPX010000121.1 GCA_024404415.1 Clostridia bacterium
CCGTCTCCCCAAGGAGATCGTGAAGAAGGAGACCGAAAACCTCAAGGCTCTCGGCGTCACCATCGAGACCAACACCGTCATCGGCCGCACCCTCACCATTGAGGAACTGATGAACGACATGGGCTTCGAAGCCGTCTTTATCGGCTCCGGCGCCGGACTGCCGCGTTTTATGAATATCCCGGGCGAAAACCTCAAGGGCGTCTATTCCGCCAATGAGTATCTGACCCGCTCCAACCTTATGAAAGCCTATAAGGAAGGCTCCGACACGCCCATCATGCAGGCCAAGAAGGTCGCCGTCGTCGGTGGCGGCAACGTTGCAATGGACGCGGCGAGAAGCGTCCTGCGCATGGGAGCCGAGGAGGTCTACATCGTCTACCGCCGCGGCATGGAAGAGCTTCCCGCCCGTGCCGAAGAGGTGGAGCACGCCAAGGAAGAAGGCATCATCTTCCGCCTGCTCAATAACCCGACCGCCATCCTCGGCGACGAATCCGGCTTTGTCAAGGCCATCCGCTGCGTCGAAATGACCCTCGGTGAGCCGGATGCCTCCGGCAGACGCCGTCCGGTCGAAAACGAAGGCAGCGATTTCGAGATCCCTGTCGACTGTGTCACCATGGCCATCGGCCCCTCTCCCAACCCGCTCATCAAGTCCACCACCGAAGGCCTCGCCACCGAAAAGTGGGGCGGCATCGTGGCGGATGAGGACGGACGCACCTCCACCCCCGGCGTGTTCGCGGGCGGCGACGCCGTCACCGGCGCGGCCACCGTCATTCTCGCCATGGGCGCGGGTAAAAAAGCCGCAGCCGCCATGGACGAGTACATCCGCAACAAATAAAAAAAGACCCTATGGCGGGCTTTCCCGCCATAGGGCGATTATCGTTAGAGAGAAGCAAGCGACCGGATGACCTCTCCCGCGATCATGAGTCCCGCGGCGGAGGGCACAAAGGATATGCTCGCAGGCGAATTGCGCTTGGTGACCTCTCCCACAGTCTCCTCTTCGGGAGCCGCGGGCGTGAGGGGCACCTCGTCGGAATAGAGCACCTTCAAATGTTCGATGCCGCGCTTTTTGAGCTCCCGGCGCATGACGCGCGCCAGGGGGCAGACCGAGGTCTTGGTGATGTCGGTGATCTGAAAGCGCTCGGGGTGCAATTTGTTCCCGGTACCCATCGAGGAGATAAGGGGCGTTCCCACGGTGTGCGCCTTCTCGATCATCAGAAGCTTGGAGGAGACCGTGTCAATGGCGTCGACGATGTAGTCGTATGACGCAAAATCGAAGCTCTCCGCTGTCTCCGCGTCGTAAAAGACCGGGAAAACGCGGACGATGGTCTCCGGACGGATATCGTGAATGCGCTCATTCATTACGTCAACCTTGTATTGCCCGACGGTGGAACGCAGGGCGATGAGCTGGCGGTTGATGTTGGAGGGGGAGACGCGGTCGGCGTCGATGAGGTCGATGGAGCCGACCCCGGCACGGGCGATGGCCTCTGCGGCAAAGGAGCCGACGCCCCCGATGCCGAAGACGGCGACATGCGCCTGATGCAGGCGCTCTACGGCGTCCTCACCGATGAGGCGCGCGGTGCGGTTTTCATATTCGTTCATATTCCGGCTTGCCTTTCTTGGATTAACTCCATTTTACACGAAAAACGAACTGTTTTCAATAATGAATTTATGAGGTGAAACGTATGTTGAAAGGAATTCCCAGCATCATCAGCCCCGAACTTCTCAAGATCCTCGACGAAATGGGCCACGGCGACGAGATCGTCATCGGCGACGGCAATTTCCCGACCGAATCCATGGGCCAGAGAACCGTGCGCGCCGACGGACACGGCGTGCCGGAGCTTCTGGACGCCATCCTGCAGGTCATGCCGCTGGACACCTACGTCGAAAGCCCGGTCGTTTTGATGGAGGTCGTTCCCGGCGACCCGGTCGTGCCGACCATCTGGGACGAGTTTGAAGAAATCGTCGAAAAGCGCGAGCCCGCGAAGATCTCCCACATCGAGCGCTTTGCCTTCTACGAAAGAGCCAAGAAGGCCTACGCCATCGTCGCCACCGGTGAAATGGCCATCTACGCCAATGTCCTTCTCAAAAAGGGCGTCGTCAAAGGTTAATCCGAAAACACAGTAAAGCCCTCTCAGGCGTTTCCTTCATAAGGCTCTCCCTTTGGGAGAGCTGTCACGACGAAGGAGTGACTGAGAGGGCTATTGCTATTATTAATGTGGAAGTTTGTTATTTCCTGAGTTCCGCAAGCGCCTTGTAGTCGTCCTTCAGAGACGTGTAGAGGCGCTGGTAGAGCGCGTGGCCTCTCTTGTAGTAGGCCGCGGCTTCGGGATCCGGGTCAAGACGATCCTTGGTCAGGATGGTCGCATCAGCCGCTTCGGGAACATTGGCGTAAGCACCTGCGGCGACCGCGCCGAGGAGTGCCGCGCCGAGCGCACCGGCCTCAGAGGAATTGGTGGTGGTGACGGGGGAAGAGAACATATCAGAAAGCATCTGTCTCCAGAGGAGCGACCGTCCGCCGCCGCCCGCCGCACGGACTTCGGAAGCGTCGAAGCCGAGCTCGCGAATGATGTCATAGCAATCGGCGAGGGAATAGGAAACGCCTTCCATGACGGAACGCAGAAGGTCGCGCTTTTCGTGGGTGGAGGTCAGGCCGAAGAAGACGCCGCGGCAGTCGGGGTCGAGGTGCGGCGTGCGTTCGCCCATGAAATAGGGGAGGAAGAGAAGCCCGTCCGCGCCGATAGGGGACTTTTCGGCTTCTTTGTCCATCAGAACGTAGGGGTCGACGCCGAGGGAAGCGGCGACGTTGATCTCGTCCTTACAGAACTGGTCGCGGAACCATTTGAGGGAAAGCCCCGCGCCTTGCGTCACGCCCATGATGTGCCACGCGCCTCTCACGGCGTGGCAGAGGGTGTGCACGCGGCCCTTCGGGTCAATGGCGGGCTTGTCGGCGTAGGCAAAGACCACGCCGGAGGTGCCGATGGTGGCGCTGATCACGCCGGGGCGGACGATACCGCTGCCGACGGCGCTGGCCGCCTGATCGCCCGCGCTGCCTGCCACGGGAGTTCCGGGGAGCAGACCGCAGAGAGACGCGGCTTTTTCGTGGATGCGCCCGGCGACGTCGCTGGATTCCACAAGGGTGGGAAGAAGCGCCATGTCGATGCCGAGAGCGGAGGTGACCTCTTTGGACCAGCAGCGGTTGGGAACGTCCATGAGCTGCATACCCGAAGCGTCGGAATAGTCGCTCAAATATTCCCCGGTCAGAGCGAAACGGACGTAGTCCTTCGGGAGGAGGATCTTTTTGGTTTTCGCAAAGATCTCCGGCTCGTGATTTTTGACCCAGAGGATCTTGGCGGCGGTAAAGCCGGTGATGGCGGGGTTGGCCGTGATGGCGATGAGCTTTTCGCGGGTGAGGATGCGGGTCATCTCCTCGGCTTCCGCGCCGGTGCGCTGGTCGCACCAGATGATGGCGCGGCGGAGAGGACGGTCGTTTTCGTCCAGCATCACAAGACCGTGCATCTGCCCGGAGAGACCGAGCGAGAGAATGCTTGACGCGGAGACACCGCTTTTTTTGATGACGGCGGCGATGGCGTCACACGTCGCGTGTACCCAGTCGTCGGGATCCTGCTCCGCGTAGCCGTTCTGCTCCTGATAGAGCGGGTATTCAAAGGTAGCCGAGGCGACGGGCTTGCCGCCGAGGGTGAAGAGCACCGCTTTGGTGCCGCTGGTGCCGATATCACAGCCGAGAATGTACTTTTCCATAGTCGTTACCTCAATTTATAATTGCAATTTTCGCGCGGAAAAGGTATAATAGAACTGGTTAAATCTATTATACAGGAAACTGTTCGCCGTTGCAACAGAAACTTTCTGAAAGGAAGATAGTATGCAGATAAACGCGATCATCCGCGCGCTCAAGGAGAAGACCAAGGGCTATTATGCCGAGCGCGCCGTGGGAGAACTGGAATACATCGCAAACGTCGACGAGGTGAAGGGCTACCCTTACGCCGGGGAGATCCGGGAAGCCGCCGATACGCTTTGGGCCGCCTTTGAGGAGTCGGGCGCCATTGGTAAGGCCGAATGCCTTGCCTTTGAGGAAAAACTCCTGCCCCTGAAGGATGCCGCCAAGAGCTACGGCGCGAAGTTCATCGCCCATGCGCACATCGACATGAACTGGATGTGGGGTTTTGCCGAAACGGTGGACACCACGCTGGAGACCCTCCGCACGACTCTCCGCATGATGAAGGACTATCCGGAGCTGACCTTCGGCCAGTCGCAGGCCTCGATCTACAAGATCGTGAAGGAACACGAGCCGGAAATGCTCGAGGAGATCAAGCGGCAGATCGCGCGCGGCAAGTGGGAGGTCACCGCCTCCACATGGGTGGAAGCCGACAAGAATATGTCCACCGGCGAAGCCATGGCGCGCCACCTCCTTTATACCAGAGAATACCTCATGGATATCCTCGGCCTCGGGGAAGAAGATTTCTACATCGACTATGAACCCGATACCTTCGGCCACAGCGAAAACGTGCCCGAGGTGCTTGCAGGCGCGGGCGTGAAATATTATTACCATTGCCGCGGCCTCAACGAAAAGCACACCCTCTATAAATGGGTCGCGCCGTCGGGCGCGGAGCTGCTCGCCTTCCGCGACACCACCTGGTACGGCAAGGATCCCGCACCGTCTACCATTATGTGGACGCCTTCCTTCTGCGAGGAAAACCACATGCCCTTCACGCTCAACGTCTTCGGCGTGGGTGACCACGGCGGCGGTCCGACCAGACGCGACATTGAAAAGATCCTCGACATGGCGACCTGGCCGATCTTCCCGGAGATCACCTTCGGCACCTATAAGGAATTCTATGAGGCGGCAGAAAAGGTAAAGGATACGCTCCCGACCGTCTGCGGCGAGATGAACACCCGCTTCACCGGCTGCTACACCACCCAGAGCCGCATCAAGGCCTTCAATAAATATGGCGAACTGCGCCTTGAGGAAGCCGAGGCCATGAACGCATTGGCCGTCATGGCGACCGAAGAGGCCAAGCCCGAAAAGCTCACCGAAGAGTGGCAGAGGGTGCTCTTCAATCAGTTCCACGATATCCTGCCCGGCTCGGGCGTCACCGAAACGCGCGAATACGCCTCCGGCGAGGCGCAGAAGGCGCTTGCCAAGGCGAATACCCTCACGGCTCAGTCCATGCGGCCGATCGCCTCACACATCGACACCTCGTCGCTCCCCGAAGAGGTCTACGATAAATTCATCACCCGCTCTGAAGGCGGCGGCGTCGGCTACGAGGTAACCCACTTCGGCCATTCCTCCGCCGAACGCGGCCGCGGCACCAACCGCGTCATCCACCTCTTCAACCCGTCGGACATGATGCTGGGTGGCGTCGAAACAGTGCGCATCTGGGACTGGGAAGGCGACAGCAAGGCCGTTTCGGTCACAAACGCCGCCGGAGAAGAAGTGCTTGCATCGGTC
>JAKSPX010000122.1 GCA_024404415.1 Clostridia bacterium
TTTTCGGCGCGTGATGAAAATGCTTAAAAAACATCCTTATCAACACGCGCCGAAACGGCATGAAGAGCTTTTTCTATGTATTCTTGCGGCTTTTCAGGTATCTTTTGAGCAGGAACGACGCGAATTTTCCGGGTTTGTAGATCAAAAATTTCATTCAGCACTGCCCTCCGCCGTTTTTCAGGATCATGCAAACACCGGAGAGCGCGACCAGAAGGCTCAGAAGCACCACCGTCGCCTGAGGCGGCAGGAAACAGGCGCAGAGAATGCCGCCGCCGGTGGCGAGCAGGATGATGCCGGTCTCTTTTGTGGGAAGCGTCTTGATCCGCGGACACCTTTTCATGCGATCGCTCTTCCTTTCTGTGCTTGATACTATCACTATATGCGAAAAAATCGCGCCTGCGACAGTGTGCGACGGCTTTTTTGCAGGCGGTTTGATAGAATGAAGGCAAAGAAAGGAGGCGCGCGATGAATAAAGTCATGGCGGCGGCATGGCTGATCCTTGTTCTGGGCCTTTCGCTCGGGTATCTCGCAAGCGGAGAAGGGGAGGCGGCCATGCCCGAGAAGGAAATGGAGACAGAATCGGAAAAGGAACAACCTCAGAATGTGACCGCGGAGAAATCGGAGCTTGTGCTCCCGATGAAAAAGCGGGTAAAAACCGTCCCCCAAAGCGAGGAAAATGTCGAAACGGCGGCGGAGGTAGATTATCAGATCGTGGTCAACCGGGATCATCCGCTCCCGGAGGACTTTTCACCGGAGATCGTGGAGATCGCGGGGCGGAATGCCCGGGGGGAGAAGCAGGCGGCGGCAGCACTCATTAAAATGCTGGCGGCGGGAGAGCGCGAGGGGTTACATTTTGTGGTGTGTTCCGGCTATCGGACGGCGGATGACCAGCGGAAATTATACCTCAATCAGATCCAGAAAAAGCTCGCAGAGGGCTATCCGGAGAGCGTCGCGGTGATGGAGGCGGAGAAATATTCGGCTCTCCCCGGGCGGAGCGAGCACCAGACCGGGCTGGCCTTTGACATCGTGGCACTCTCCTACCAGAATTTGGATGAGGGCTACGCATCCACGCCCGAGGCCAAATGGCTCAAGGCGCACGCGGAGACCTACGGTTTCATTCTCCGCTACCCGGAGGACAAGGAGGATGTGACCGGCATCGGCTACGAGCCGTGGCATTTCCGCTACGTCGGGTGCATAGCGGCCAGAGCCATCACGCGCGGCGGCCTCACGCTGGAGGAATGGCGCGGGGATTGACAAAAGGCCGCGAAAGGCGTAAAATGCCGCTATACTGACCAGAGGAGAGATCCCAATGAAAATGATCCACAACGTATCCGAAGCGGTCGGAAATACGCCGCTTTTGTTGTTATCTGCCATGACGCGGGGGATAGGCCTCAAGGCGGATATCGCCTGCAAGCTCGAATCCATGAATCCGGCGGGCAGCGCCAAGGACCGCGCCGCCCTATATATGTTGAATCAGGCCGAAAAGGACGGCAAGATCGGCCCCGGCGCGGTGATCATCGAGCCGACCAGCGGCAACACCGGCATCGGCCTTGCTTCCATGGCGGCCTCGCGCGGGTATCGGGTGATCTTCACCATGCCGGAGAGCATGAGCCTGGAAAGACGGATGCTGCTCGCGGCCTACGGCGCAGAGATCATCCTCACTCCGGCAGGGGAGGGGATGCAGGGCGCGATCGACAAGGCCGAAGCCATGGCAAAGGAGATTCCCGGAAGCTTTATCCCGTCGCAGTTTGATAACCCCGCGAATGCCATGGCACATTATGAGACCACCGGCCCCGAGATCTGGGAGGCGACCGAGGGCAAAGCGGATATCCTCGTCGCGGGCGCCGGCACCGGCGGTACCCTCACCGGCACGGGAAGATACCTCAAAGAGAAAAAGCCCTCTCTTACAGTCGTCGCGGTGGAACCCAAGGATTCTCCGCTTCTCACGGGTGGAGAAGCGCACAGCCACGGCCTTCAGGGCATCGGCGCGAACTTCATCCCGTCGCTTCTGGATCGTTCACTCATCGACCGCGTGGCCGACGTGACGACCGAGGAGGCTTATGCCGCGGCGAGAAAGCTTGCAAGGACCGAAGGCATCTTAGCCGGTATCTCCGGCGGCGCGGCGCTTTCGGCGGCGATAGAAGAAGCCAAAAAGGATGAAAACGAAGGAAAATTGATCGTCGTCATCCTCCCCGACACCGGCGAGCGCTACCTCTCAAGCGACCTTTACCGCATCTGAATCTTCCATAGGAAAAGAAACCCTCCCGGGCCTCTCCGAAAGCCGTAAAACGGCAGAAGAGAGGCTCGGGAGGATATTTTATATGTAAAGTAAAAATGCTTGACAAATATACGGTACTTGTAAAAATATATAGAAAATATAAAGAAATCAAGAAAAATAACCGAAAGCAATATAATAGACGGAATAAATAGCCGATAGCAATGAGCGAAAACGGCCTGCATACTATGCAAAAAGGCCCTGACAAGGGAAAAACCTTGTCAGGGCCTTTGGGGAATTTATAGGGAGGAAAAGACGGTTATTCGCCGAGGATGGCGTAGGCGATCTTCTCGCGGCGGTAGGTGTAGGTGATATAAATCCGGTCGCCGACAGAGAGAACGGCGGGATAGGAAAATTCATAGGAGTGGGAGCGGACACTGCTCCGACCCTCGTCGTCGGTCTCAAGATCGAGGAAGCGCCGGAAGGTGCGCCCGTTGCCTTCGGAGATGGAAAGGGACAAAGGCGTGCGCTTGCCCCAGTTCTGCCCGACCGGGTTGGAGGCCAAAAGCAGCCGTCCGTCGGGGAGGCGGGTAAGGTCGAGACCGGCGTTGTTGTTGGGAATCCCGGTCGGGTAGGCCTTTCCCCAGCTCTTGCCGCAGTCAACAGAGTCGGCACGATAGGCCACGCCCTGATCGGAACGGAGAAGCGCGTGAACGCCCTCTTCATCTTCCCATAAGGTAGGCTGGATCAGTTTGACCGCTGGGTCTTCGGTCTCCATAAAGGCGCTTCTTTCAAAGGTATTGCCGCCGTCGGTCGAACGGTCGGTGAAGGCTCTCCAGCGTCTGTCGGCGTATTCGCGGGAGGCGGGAGCGAGGATGGAGCCGTCTGATAGCAGGATGGGTTTATTCTTCACCGGGCCGCGTCCGCCGGTCTCGTCTCCCGGAACAAGTTCGGAAGCGGGGGAGAAGGTCAGGCCGCCGTCAAAGGAATCGCGGCGCATGGTCTTCCACTCGTGAATATAAACGCCCACCTTATAATATAGCGTCACGTGGTCGCCCACGGCAAAGAGCACCGGGTTCCAATGGGCGATACCCGGCTCCATGGAGACCTTTTCGGGGGACTGCCAGACGCCATTCATATACCGCGCGAGGTAGATATCCACGTCCGGCGCGCTTTCCTTTGTTCCGCCGAACCACGCCGCGAGGAGCCCTTTGGAGGTCTTCACAACAGTGGAGGCGTGGCAGGAGGGCGTCGGGCGGTTTTCATCGAATACGAAACCGCGTTCCAGTATGGTGAGCATGGAGATCATCCTTTCGTGATAGAGAAGTATTATTGATAGTATAAAAGGTAATCGGGGAGAAGTCAATTGACAAGAAGGGAAAAACTGCCTATAATGTACCCATCAGACATGAAGAACGGAGGAAGGCATGACCGACAAAATCACGGAGCTTTATCGGAAGTATAAGGAAGTATTCTGGTATCTGGTCTTCGGCGTTCTGACCACGCTGGTGAATTTCCTTGTCTATTACCCCCTGAGCTTTCTCGGTGTCCATTATCTCGTCGCCAACGCCGTCGCGTGGGTCGCCGCGGTGCTTTTCGCCTACCTGACCAACCGCAAATGGGTCTTCACCTCGGAGGCGGTCGGCCTGAAGGCGATCATGCGCGACGCGGGCCTCTTTGTCGCGGGCAGGCTCTTTTCGGGGATCGTGGACATGGGCCTGATGGCGCTCTTTGTGGACACCATCGGCTGGAACGACAAGATCGTCAAGATCCCGGTCAACGTCCTCGTCATCATCATCAACTACATTGTGAGCAAACTGATCGTTTTCAGAAAAAAACATAAAAAATAAGGAGTATGGATATGCAAAACATTTTCAAAGGGCGCGGCGAAGGTCTCGACCGCATGACCTACATCGACTTCATCAGCTACGTTTTCGGCTTCAACGGCCACGACAGCGATTTTCTGAAGCTCCTGCCGAAGCTCTATAAGGAGCAGTATGAGCCCTGCTACAACTCTTTTGTCGTCACCGAGGACGGCGAATACCGCGCGGCCATCGGCTGCTTCCCCAGAAAATTCATGGTCGGGGACGAAGAGCTGGTCTCCCACGGCATCGGCAACGTCGCCGTTCATCCGCGCCACCGCTCCAAGGGCTACATGAAGGACTGCCTCCACAATGCCATCGCCTCCATGATCGAGGCCGGGGCCGATTTCTCCGATCTCGGCGGCCAGCGCCAGAGATACGGCTATTTTTCCTATGAAAAGGGTTCCGCCGAGAGAAGCTTCCACATCACCGACATCAACCTCCGCCACGCCTTCGGAAAAGCTCCTCTGAAGGACCTGACCTTCAAGGTGATCACCGACGAAAATGACCCGCTCATCGAGGGCATCTGGGCTTTACACAACACCCGCAAGGTGCACACCGTCCGCCCGAAAGAGGCCTTCCTCGACATCGCCCGCTCGTGGGAATCCACCCTCACCGCCATTCTGGACGGCGAGAGACTGGTCGGCTATTACATCGGCGGTCTCGGCGAGCTGACCCTTGCCGACAGCAAGGATTTTGACGACGTGATCCGCAATTACGTGAAGAAATTCGGCAACGCGACCTTCCACGTCCCGTCGTGGGATACGGCTATGAGCCGCCGCGCGTGGGAACTCTGCGAGGGCACCGGCGAAGGCAACGTCGAAATGGTCACCATTTTCCATTTCGCCAAGGTCGTGAAGGCCTTCCTCAAGCTCAAGGCGGGCTACACCGCGCTGAAGGACGGCTCGGTCGTCTACCACGTCTCAGGCATCGCGGGCGAGGAAAATTTCCGCATCACCGTCAAGGATAACGCCGTCACGGTGGAAGCGACCGACGACAAGGCGGACGTCACCCTTGAGCACCACGCCGCCATCAGCTATTTCTTCGGAAGCTATTCGACCCAGCGCGGCGAATTCGCAGGCGACGCCGGTTGGTTCCCGCTGGATATGTATTTTGATTCGGCAGACCACGTTTGAAATCACTTTCAAAACTGTGTTTTGAAAGTGGCCGGAGACGAAGGGACGAAATCAAGGTACCCATGATGCTCTCCCTTAAGAAATCTCATATTGTGACACACCTATCTTACCGAGACGGCGCACACCGCCCGCACCCCCCCGCACACTCCGCCGACCTGCCCCCCGCCCTGTCGCAGCCCCCACCGCCCCCCACGCGCCCGCGCCTCTCTCCCGCGCCGCTCCCCCGCCAGCCCAC
>JAKSPX010000123.1 GCA_024404415.1 Clostridia bacterium
TCTCCGGCCACTGGGATCATTATTTGGACGGTATGTTCGTCCTCGGCGATCCCTACGACTACACCAAGGAATGTTTCGCGCTCCGTCCCATGACCTGCCCGTTCCAGTATCAGGTATACTTGAACAAAAAGCGTTCCTACCGTGAACTCCCCATGCGCGTGGGCGAACTCGGCCTGGTCCACCGCCACGAGCTGAAGGGTGCGCTGCACGGCTTGTTCCGCGTCCGCTGCTTCACGCAGGACGATGCGCATATCTTCATGCGCCGCGAACAGATCAAAGACGAGATCGTCGGCGTCGTGCACCTCATCAACGAGGTTTACGAGAAGTTCGGCTTCAAGTATTCCGTTGAGCTCTCCACCCGCCCCGAAAACAGCATGGGCAGTGACGAAGACTGGGAAGCCGCGACCAACGGCCTGATCGATGCCCTCAACGCCCTGAATATGCCCTTCACCATCAACGAAGGCGACGGCGCGTTCTACGGCCCGAAGATCGACTTCCATCTCGAAGACTGCCTCGGCAGAACCTGGCAGTGCGGCACCATCCAGCTCGACTTCCAGATGCCTCTCAACTTCAACCTCGAATATACCGTCGAGGAGGGCGAAGAGCAGCGTCCGATCATGATCCACCGCGTCTGCTTCGGCTCCATCGAGCGCTTCATCGGCATCATCACCGAGCACTTTGCCGGTAAGTTCCCGGTCTGGCTCGCCCCGACCCAGGCCAAGGTCATCCTCGTCTCCGAAAAGAGTGCCGAATACGGCGCCAAGGTCTACAAAGCCCTCCGCGAAGCGGGCATCCGCACCGAAATGGACAGCCGCAACGAAAAGATCGGTTACATGATCCGCGAAGCGCAGGTCAAGGATCGCGTGCCCTACATGGTCATCATCGGCCAGAAGGAGATCGAAGAAGGCACCGTTTCCATCCGCAGCCGCGACACCGGCGCGACCGAGAGCATGCAGCTTGCCGACTTCATCGCCAAGGTGCAGAAGGAAACCAAGGAACGCATCTGAATAAGCCTATTGTAAACTCTGCCATTCCGCACCGCAAGATGCGGAATGGCATTTTTTAAGGAGGTCATTATGTCTCACATCCGTCCTATGGCAAGTGAAGTGAAGATCACCGACGCCTTCTGGAGCGAATATCTTCAGAAAGTCCGGAAGATCATGCTCCCCTACGTCTTCGACAAGTTTGAGGAGGTCGGGTATCTTTCGAATTTCGCCGCGATCGCCGACAGCACCGGTGAAAAACACAAGGGGCCGCCCTTCTCCGACGGGCTTTTCTACGAAGCCATGCGCGGCGCTTACGATTTCCTCGCGTCTTACCCCGACGAGGCGATGGAAAAAAGGCTCGACCAATACGCGGAGCTGATCGCCCGGGCGGGCGAAACAAACGACGGTTTTCTCTGCACCCAGACCATGCAGGATTACCCCGACCGCCGCTTCGGCGAAGGGGAAGGAGATATCGTCATTCAGCACGACCTTTATGACCAGGGTGCATTGGTCGAGGCGGCCGTCAGCCAGTATCTCGCCACGGGAAAGACCGTGCTTTTACACACGGCGGTGCGTTCGGCCAACCTGATCGTCTCCCTCATCGGGCCGCTGCCGAAAAAGAACATCGTCCCCGGCCATTCGCTCCCCGAGGAAGCCTACGTCAAGCTCTACCGCCTCTTCCGCGACCACGGGGAGCTTGCAGATTTTGCAAAAGAGCACCACGTCCGAAAGGAAGCCTACCTCGAGACCGCTTCCTTCTGGTATACCGCCCGCGGCGACCACCGGGAACGGGTGCTTTCTTCCGTCCTGCCTCCCTATTATAATCAGGATCACCTGCCGTTTTTCAAGCAGCGCGAGGCGGTGGGGCACGCCGTGCGCGCGCTCCTCTGCTACACCGGCGCGGCTGCCGCGGCCAAAGAGACCGGAGACCCGCGCTACAAAAAATCGCTCGACGCGCTCTGGCACTCGGTGACGAGGAAAAAGCTCCACATCAACGGCGGCGTCGGCACCCGCCACGACATTGAGGGCTTCGACGACGATTACAGCCTCACCAACTCCGCCTACCTCGAGACCTGCGCCTCCATCGCGCTTTCGTTCTTCGCGGGCGAAATGCACCTTTTGGACGCGAAGGGCGACTACTTTGATATCTTTGAAAAGACGCTTTACAACGTCATCCTCGCCTCCATCTCCGACGATTTCACCAAGTATTTCTACCAGAATCCCCAGGTCAGCTCCGGGAACATCCACCGTTGGTCGTGGCATGGCTGCCCCTGCTGCCCGCCGATGCTTCTCAAGCTCTTCTCGGCTCTTTCGGGCTACATCTATTCAGCGGACGAGGATAACCTCTGGGTCAACCTCTTCATCGGAAGCGAATGGCAGACTGACCGTTTCCGCGTGGAGATGAGTGAAGAGAAGATCATCCGGCTGGATTCCTTCGGGAAAGAACTCACCCTCCGCATCCGCATCCCCGATTACGCCGAAGGCTTCCGCCTTTTGAAAAATGAAAAGGCGCTCTCCTTCCGTCGGGAAAACGGTTACGCCGTCGTGACGGGGGTATGGAGCGAAACCGACGCGCTGCGCGTGCATTTCAAGACCATCCCCCACCGCATGGTCGCCGACCCGCGCGTCAATTCCGACCGCGGCAGAGTCGCCTTCCAGGTTGGCCCCTTCGTCTACTGCGCCGAGGGGATCGACAACGGCGGAAAGGTCGATTTCACCGTTGCGGAGGAGCCCGACCTGCATTTTGAAGGTGACCGCCTCATCGCGAGAGGCGCCAAGGGCGAAAAGATCACCCTCATCCCCTATCACCTCTGGAATAACCGCACGCCGGAGGATTCCCCCGAGGCCCAAATGGCCGTCTGGTTCCGGCAGGAAAACAAGCTCCCCGAGGAAGTCATCGCGGGGAAGATGCGCGGCAGACTCTACGCCGACTACGACAAAATGATCAAATGATCCGCAAATGCAAAAATCCGGGAGGGGCTTTTCAGCCTCTCCCGGATTCTTTATGCAGTTTTCAGGCTTATTCCTCGCTCTGGGTCACGCCGGTCCGGTTCTGACCGATGCCATAGAGGGGGAAGATGTTTTCGCTTCCGACCACCTCGGGCAGCTTGCCGTTCCAGTTCATGATCTGCTGGTACTGGATGAGCTCGGGGGTGATGGATTCCGCGAGCTTGCGGTTGGCCTCGGCTTCGGCTTCGGCCTTGACCTTGAGGGCGTAGGCCTCCGCGTCGGCGGCGATCTTGGCCTTTTCGGAGTCGGCCTTGGCGGCGATGAGCTTCTTTTCCGCCTCGGCGTTGGCGATGACGATCTCAGCCTCCTGCTGGGTCTCGGTGGTCAGTTTATTCTGCTGGGCCACCTGCTTGGCCTCGACCGCGTCGGTGAAGGTGTCGGTGAAGTCGATGTTTTCAATGTTGACCGAGACCACGTCGATGGCGTAGCTTGCGAGGTCTTCCTTGATGAGCTTGCAGGATTCCTCCGAGAGCACGGTGCGGTTGCCGATCAGGCCCTCCGCCGAGTAGCGGGAGAAGACCAGCTTGATGTCCTCGAGGAGGCGCGGGTAGATGACGGTGTCATAGTAGTTGACGCCGACGCGCTGGTAGAGGCTCTGCGACTCGCTCTGGGTGATGGTGAAGTTCACCGAGCCGGTCACGTCGGTCTGCTGGATGTCCGAGGAGAAGGCTTCGAGCTGGAAGGAGTATTTCTGCACACGGTTGTCGAAGAGCACCACTTCCTGATAAGGCAGGATGGCGTGGATGCCTTCGGAGAGCACCTTGTCTTCCACACGGCCGAAGGTGACGATGACGCCGGTGTGGCCTGCGGGGATGCTGGTGATGCAGGCGCCGATGATGAGGAAGAGCGGCAGGATGGCGAGGAACATCTTCTTATTGATTTTCCAGGTCTTGTCGACCGACTTGCGGATGTTCCCGGCAAGATCCCGGTATTCGCCCTTTTCGATGACGAAGCCGGTGAGGATAAAGACGACAACGGCGAGTACGATGGCTAAGCAGATCCAGGTCATGATTCATTTCCTTTCTGAATTCGAGCGTGTAACGGTTGATTTTTCATAGCGCGCAGGAATGGCTTTTTATCCGCCATTCTTTTCATGATCGTCTGATAGGACGGCAAACACGCGTGAAAAGTTCCGCAATTTTGCAGAATAATTTCCCACAAAAAGGCTGCCTCCGAAGAAGCAGCCTTTGTGAAACATGGATTTACGGAATGGTGAAAAGCACCGTGCCGGTGTCGACGGAGGTGCCCTTCGGGGCGAGGATGGAGGTGATCTTGCCGTCCTTCGGAGCGGGGATCTCGTTTTCCATCTTCATGGCTTCGATGATCATGACAGCGTCGCCGGCCTTGACAGCCTGACCGACCTGCGCCTTGACGTCGAGGACGGTGCCGGGCAGCGGGGACGGAACCGGATCACCGGCGCCGGCAGCGGCGGCGGGGGCAGCGGCGGGAGCCGGAGCAGCCACAGGAGCCGGGGCAGCAGCCACGGGAGCGGCAGCGGCCGGAGCGGCGGGAGCCTTGGCTTCGTATTCGTCGAGAAGAATGGCTTCGCCCTTTTCAACTTCCACTTCGTAGGTGGTGCCTTTGAGAGTGACTTTGTACTTCATAATTCTATCGCCTTTCTTTATTCTTCATCGACTAAGCTTAGTCAATGGCTTCGATGGTGTAAGGAGCGACGTTCTCTTCGGCGGCCTTGCGGTCTTCGAGGAACTTCTTGGCCTGCTGCGGATAGCAGATGTAGCTCATGATATCTTCTTCGCTGCGGGCGAGATCGCCAAGGTCTTCCTTGGCCTTCTTGAATTCTTCGCCGGTGCGCTTGCTGTCTTCGATACGGCAGTCAACAGGCTTGCCGCCTTCGCCGAGGATCTTGGCCTGCAGTTCTTCGCTGACAGGAGCCGGGGCGATACCGTATTCACCCTTGAAGTAGTTCTTCACTTCGTTGGAGATGGACTTGTAGCGTTCGCCGAGGAGGACGTTGGTGACGGCCTGGTTGCCGACCATCTGGGAAAGCGGGGTGACGAGCGGAGGATAACCGAGGTCCTTGCGGACGTTCGGAATTTCGGCAAGAGCCGCGTCGAACTTATCCATAGCCTTGAGGTCGGTGAGGTTGGCGATCATGTTGGAGAGCATGCCGCCCGGAACCTTGTAAACGAGACCCTGGGAGTCGGTAGCCATGCTCTTCGGGTTGATGCGCTTTTCGTCGATATACTTCTGCTTGACGGGCTTGAAGAAATCGTTGACCTTGTTGATGACTTCTTCGTCGAGGCCGCAGTCGATGCCGTACTGCTTGAGAGCGTAGTACATGGTCTCGGTGGCGGGCTGAGAGGTGCCGTTGGAGAAGCAGGAGGTAGCGGTGTCGATGACGTCGATGCCGGATTCAATGGCCTTGGTGACGGTCATGTAAGCCATGCCGGTGGTGCAGTG
>JAKSPX010000124.1 GCA_024404415.1 Clostridia bacterium
CTGGTCTTTAATTACACCGACGCGCCCTTTGAGCATGACGGCGTGACCGTCCCGGCGCACGGTTTTATAAAGGTAAAATGACATGATGACATTCAACGTCGGTTACCAGCTCAGGGCGGACGGGCGCTTCCTTGAGACGCTGGTCAGATACAAGGATAAGGTCAGCGAGGTCTATTTCTCGCGTGGCTCCATGCCCAACGGCCGTCATTCGGCGCTCCGCCACGCGGTCTACGCCCCGTGGGAGGCCGCCGAGAAGACCGACGAAGAGCTTACCTATCTCGCGTCCGAGGGATTCCGGTTCAATCTCCTCTTGAACGGCGCCTGCTACGGTGGGGAAAGCCTCTCGAAAAAGTTCTTCACCGATGTATTGAACACCGTCGACGAGGTCGCCGCGCGCTTCGGCCTGACCTCGGTCACCACCACCTCTCCGAACCTCGCGCATCTGGTGAAAGTCAATTTCCCCGATCTTGAGATCCGTGCCTCGGTCAACATGGGCATCGGGACGAAAAACGCCGTGGATTTCCTTTCGGAGGATTTCGACGGGTTCTACCTCGCGCGGGAACTCAACCGCGACCTCCCCGCCCTCCAAGCCCTTTCCGATTACGTGAGGTCGCTTGGAAAAAAGCGGTACATCCTCTTGAATTCCGGCTGTCTCAACTACTGTCCGGCCAGAAGCTACCACGATAACCTCGTTGCCCACGAGGAGGAGATCGCCTCGCGCGACAACGCCGTCGTTTTCCGCGGCCTCTGCGCCGACGTTTTATCCAAGCCGGAAAACCAAAAGCGCGTCCTCTCGCTTCTGAATCTCGTCCGCCCCGAGGACCTTATGCTATATGATGGCCTTGCCGACGGGTATAAGCTCGCGACCCGCGTCTCCCCTTTCCCCGAGACCATCCTCTCCGCCTACGCCGAGGGGCACTATAGCGGCAACCTTCTCGATCTGACCGAGCCTGACCACGCGGGGCATTTTTACCCGGTCATCCTCGCAAACGACCGCCTGCCGGAGGGTTTCGGAAAGCAGGTCTCGCACTGCTCCAAAAACTGCGCTTCCTGCGGGTATTGCGAAAAAGCCTACGCTCTCGCGGTGGTGAAATTGGATGATCTTTATACCGACGGAAATCAGTGTTAAAACGTAGGGCGCGATGCCCACATCGCGCCGTTCATTATCCTGTGCTCCAATCGGTTGATTCAATTAGGAGTGAGGAGTTAAGGTACGCGGCTGCGCCGCGAAATTTAATTTTCCGATTACTCCTAACTCCTCACTATAAAAGAACTAAACTCTTCTACATAAGGAGGTTATTATGCTCACAAGTGAAATGGTAAAAAAAGCGGCATTAGCCGCCGGGGCCGACCTCTGCGGCATCGGCAGCATGGATCGCTTTGCCGGTGCGCCGCGGGAAATGAACCCGCAGTACCTCTTCCCGGAGGCCAAAAGCGTGGTCGGCATGGTCTTCCGCATCCCGCGCGGCGTGCAGCGCGGCATCGAGGAAGGCACTCAGTTCTATCAGTACCCCTCCATGGCTTACGGCGGCATCAACGAGATCTTCGCCCCCGCCGTGCTTTATCAGGTCGGCAAGGTCATTGAGGACGCGGGCTACGAGGCCATGCTCTACCGCAACACCGGCGCGCGCGGCGTCGTGAGCGACATGGATAACTCGCCCGGCAACACCATCTCCCCCGAGGAGCAGATCAACGTCTCGGCGCACGCCGAGGTCAAGACCGCGCACCACCGCACCGTCCAGTTCACCCGCCCCGCCCGTGAAGGCGGCGTCGCGCCCGACCTGCAGTTCCATTTCCGTCTCGCCGCCGTAGCCTGCGGCCTCGGTGAGATCGGCTGGAGCAAGATGTTCCTGACCCCCCAGTTCGGCCCTCTCCAGCGCCTCGCCTTCCTCTTCACCGATGCGGAGTTGGAGCCCGATCCGCTTTATGATGGTCCTCCGATCTGCCGCAAGTGCAAGGCCTGCGTCCGTTCCTGCCCCGGCAACTGCCTTTCCGAGACCGAGAGCGTCGTCACCTACATCGGCGACAAGAAGTGCGAATGGGCCAAGCTTGACGAGTGGAAGTGCTACGCCTTCTATACCCACGCCGGGCGCTATTATAACCCCTTCGTGCCGAAGGAGGTCTTCGACGAAAATAAAGACGGCAAGCTCGACGTATTAGAGGGCAAGGGTCCCGCGGACGAAAAGAGCGTCACCGACGTTTATACCGCCCTCGAAGGCTATTTCCCGACCTGGGTTGGCTACAACATGGCCAAATGCGGCGGCTGCATCCGCGCCTGCGTCTCCATGTTGGAAAAGAAGGGCGGCGCGATGGAAAACCGCTTCAAAGAACCGCTCCGCACCAAAAAAGAGTGGAAGCTCGATCGATAAGGAGGGAATGAGAATTGCTGACCGCTGAAAGTATAAAAAAGCGCGCCATTGAGCTTGGCGCGGACATCGTCGGCATCGGGGACGTCAATTTATTCGAGGGATGCGACCCCCAGCGCGACCCGCGCATGATCCTTCCCAAGGGCAAATGCGTCATCGGCGCGGGCTTCCGCGTACCGCACGGCCTTTACGCCCTGATGCACTCCAAGACCCAGTATTATAACTACCTCACCCTCGGCGTAAAATATCAGGACGAGGAACGTGCGGAGATCTTCTTACTCAAAATGGCCGGGATGATCGAGGACGAGGGCTATGACGCCTGCGTTCAGAGAAACGTCTCCAACCTCAAGATCAAGGGCGACAAATCGCAGAATCCCGAGCTTTTCGACACCTACGAATTAAAATACGCCGAGGCGGTCGCGCCCGGCAAGCCTGTCCCGGACGTTATGATGGATTTCGGTCAGGCGGCCCAGATCTGCGGTCTCGGCAGGGTCGGCGCTTCGGGGCACGTTCTGACGCGTGAATTCGGCCCCTACGTCCGCTTCGTCTTCATCGTCACCGACGCGCCGCTTGCAGCCGACGCGCCGTTTGAAGGCGACCTCTGCGACCATTGCGGCAAGTGCGCCGATTCCTGCCCCGGCAAGGCCATCGACGAAAATGGCCTCGACACCTGGCAGTGCAGCGTCTATTACCGCGGCGCGGGCAAATCCAACCCCTTCATGAATGATGCGGCTCTTGCCGACGAGCCGGAAAAAGACGCCATTCTGGAAGGAAGCAAGCGCTTCGACGCCGTTTCCGCCCGCGCGATCTACCCCAAGCTCAAATTCCTGCCGAATTTCTCAGGCTACGTGCCCTGCCTCTGCGGCAAGGCCTGCGACTACGCCTGCTACCAGCATTTGAAGGAGGTCGGTTCCATTGGATGCAAATAAACTGCGTGAAGAGATCATCGCCCGCGCGAAAAACCGCGGCGCGGACATCGTCGCCTTCGGCGGCATCGACCGCTTCGATGACGAAAATATCCTGAAAATTTACCCGGAGACCAAAACGGTGATCTGCCTCGCCCTGCGCGTTCTGCGCGGCTCCTACCGCGGCGTGGAGGAAGGCACCACCTATTACCAGTACGTCACCACCGGCGTGGAGGTGCTGGAAGAGACGCTGCTCCCGATGATCCTTTTAGACGTCTCCGCCGCCATTGAGGACGCGGGCTTCACCGCCATCCCCCAGCGCCGCAACCAGATGCTCCTGCCCGACGAAGCTTCCGTCAACGAGGAAATGCTCCATTACGAGGGCTACCGCGGCGAGGGCGAGCCGCAGATGGACTTTGCGAAAGACGCCGTGACCTGCGGTGTGGGCGAGCGCGGCCTTTCCGGCGCGGTTCTGACCGACGACTTCGGCCCCTTCGTGCGCTATGCCTTTGTTCTGACCGACGCGGTCTTAGAGGAGACGCCCGCATTTGTGCCGCACCTCTGCGATAACTGCGGTGAATGCGTCAAGGCCTGCCCGGGTCATGCACTTTCCGAAAACGGCGAAAAATCCGGCTGGCAGTGCGCGGCTTACTACCGCGGCGCAAACATCCACAAGAACCCCTACATGGACGACACCGCCTACGAAAATCTCCCCAACCGCGATGACATCATGGAAGGCAAAGCCGACCTCTCGCAGGAAGAAGCCAAGGAAGTCATGGCTCTCACCTACTTCTACCCGCCGGTGAAGCACGGCTACACCGCCTCCATCTGCGGACGCGCCTGCGACCGCGCCTGCTACATCCACCTTGAAAAAGAGGGCAAGCTCAAAAAGAAATTCAAGCTCCCCTTCCGTCTGCGCGACGATTGGAGCTTGCCGAAGCTGTAATAGTTTTCAGTATTCAGTTTTCAGTTTTCAGGAGATGCGTGTCCTCTGAAAACTCCTAAAAGGAGGACATTATGGAGCTTTCCGTCACTTTGGATTATTTTCTGACCAAACTCGAGACCGGCGAGCCGCGGCCGATCGAAGAAGCCGCCGCGCTCTGCAAGGCCGCGGGATTTGACTATGTGGATTATTCCTCCCGCTACACGGAGGATGACTGGGAAGAGATCGCCCACCGCGACCGCGAGGCTTTGGACGCGGCGGGGATCAAAGTCGAGCAGACCCACGCCCCCTTCAACCGCTATGACACCTACCCGGCGGAGAAATTCGCGGAATACTACGACCGCCTTTTCCAGGTCTCGAAGATCCTCGGCGCGAAATTTGTCGTGTGCCACGCCGACGAATACCGCGTGACCGACCACTATGACCCGAAGGAGATCGAGGCTTTCGCCTACGACTACCTCGCGCCGCACGTGGAATACGCCGCCAAAAACGGCATGACCGTCGCCATTGAAAACCTCTTTGAGGATCATGCGAAAACGGCGGCCATGATCGACGGCAAGTCCCGCTTCACCTCCCGCGTGGGGGAATTGAAGGGCATCGTTGAGCGCTTCAACACGCCCGCCGTCCGCGTCTGCTGGGATTTTGGCCACGGTCACTGCGCCTACGGGAATAAAATGACCGAGGCCTTGAAAGAGGTGCTCCCTTACCTCGTCTGCACCCACACGCATGACAATTATTATAACGGCGACCTGCACCTCCCGCCCTATTTCGGGAACGTGGACTGGATGACTTCCATGAAGCTTCTGAAGGAAAGCGGCTATTCCGGCAAGCTTTCCTACGAGCTCCACTACGGCCATTTCCCGGAGGCGCTTTTCCCCGCTTTCATGGCCTTTACCAACCAGATCGGGAAATACCTCATCTCGCTTTGCGAAAAAGCGTAAAGAAATTTCCGCTTCCGCCGCTTCCCGCTTATTCGATGAGAGCCGTGTTCTGCAGGTGAGCACCCACATCAGAAAAACGCAATGAATCGCCGTAGGGGCGAACTCCGTGTTACCTGATAGCTTGACGCTTGACAAGCAGATCGCCCCTTGTATAATAAGGTCAAGCAAAAAAGTGGTATAATAGAGGGAG
>JAKSPX010000125.1 GCA_024404415.1 Clostridia bacterium
AGGATTTTATGTATTGAAGGAAGCCACCGCCAAGGTCGCCTCCAACGGCAAGCCGTTTCTGAACGCCGTCCTCTCCGACCGTTCCGGCTCCATCAACATGATGGTCTGGGACTACGCAGGCCCGGTCGGTGCGGGCGACGTCGGCAAGGTCATCAAGGTGCGCGGCGAAGTGAACGAATACCGCGCCATCCCGCAGATCAACGCCCTGCGCCTGCGTCTGGCCGACGAAAACGACCATTATCCGCTGGATTCCCTCGTTCCCACCGCCCCCATCGACGCGGAGACCGCCCTTTCCGAGATCGAAAGCCTGATCGGGAGCATCGAGGACGCGGACTACCGCACCGTCTCCCAAAAGCTTCTTGAAAAGCACCGGGCGGCCTTTATGAGCATCCCCGCCGCCAAGAGCGTCCACCACAGCTATATCTCCGGCCTTCTTTACCACACCTACCGCATGCTCCTCACGGCGGACTTCCTCGCGGGGCTTTACCCCGAAGTAGCCGACCGCAGCCTGCTCCTCGCGGGCACCCTGCTCCACGACCTCATGAAGGAGGAGGAATTCACCTTCTCGCCCCTCGGCCTTGTGACCGATTACTCGGAAAAGGGTCAGCTTCTCGGCCATCTCGTCATGGGTGCCGAGGAGGTCGGGCGCGCGGCGGACGAATGCGGAATGCCGGAGAGCAAAAAGATCCTCTTGCAGCACATGATCCTCTCGCACCACGGCGAGCCGGAATTCGGCGCGGCGGTGAAGCCCTTGTGCGCCGAAAGCGAGCTGCTGTCGCTCATCGACCTCATCGACAGCCGCATGGAGATCTACGCCGAGACCTTCGACACCGTTCCCGTCGGTGAATTCAGCCAACGCCTCTTCGCATTGGATAAAAAGATCTATCATCACGGATAAAAGCGGCGCGATCACGCAGAAAGCGATTTAGCTGATAGCACCATTTCAAAAGGCTCCCCTGTGTACGGGAAGCCTTTTGAGATATTTGCACGAAATTGCAAATGTATGGTAGGGTCGACTCACGAATCGACCGAAAGCTGAATTTTGGCGATATTTCCCGGCGACGGTATCTGCGCCGGGAAAGACGGTCGACTCGTGAGTCGACCCTACGGTCTGCCGGTATTTCCAGGGATCCTTTTCCGCATCATCCCGCGCCGATCTTTATCTTTTCTTCCGGGTCAGGATGATCCCGGCGGCCGCGCCGATCATAAATAACGGCGCCAGTCTGAAAAACAGCCATTCAAACGCGTGGAAGGCCGTTCCGATGACCGCCGTTTCGGGGTCATTCATGTTCCAGCCAAGATAAGGACTGCCCAGTCCGAAGAGAATGACGGCGATGGCGGCAATGGCGATCAGCAAGCCAATGAATACCCAACGAAGCGTCCGGCGTCTTGCATCCTTTTCTTTGGCGAGCTGCAGGTTGATGACCTCCACTTTTTCCGCAAGCGCTTTCAGATCATCCGCCGGCGTTTCCGAAACGGTTTCTCCGAGCAGGGTGCTGACCGGCGTCTCAAGGGCGTCGGAGAGGGCGATCAGCATATCCGAATCCGGGACCGACAGGCCCTGCTCCCATTTGGAAATGGTCTGCCTGACCACATTGATCTTGACGGCCAGCTCTTCTTGGGAAAGCCCCTTTGCTTTTCTGCATGCTTTTATGTTTTCGTTCAACATTTTGTTATTGCCTCCTTTTCTGAAGCTACGCTCATGATAGGACGTTTTCCCCGTTGCCGCAAGCAACGCAAATGAACAAATGCGCTCTCAGGGGTAATACCAGCCTCAAAAGGTTCTCATTTATCCTATCGCGGCCGCATCCGTTTGTCAATACGGTCATTCCATCGTCATTTTTCAAAAAATCAAAAATTGTGTATTGACAATCGCAAAAGGATTTGCTATAATAACGAAGCGCTTTGAGGAACGGGCCTTTAGCTCAGTTGGTTAGAGCTACCGGCTCATAACCGGTTGGTCCGGGGTTCGAGTCCCTGAAGGCCCACCACTTCTTCAAGTAAATATATAGGGGTATAGCTCAGCTGGTAGAGCAGCGGTCTCCAAAACCGCGTGCCGTGAGTTCGAATCTTACTGCCCCTGCCAAGAAAAAACCTCGTTCTTCGGAACGAGGTTTTTTCAATGAAGCGCACCTTGCGGTGCATGAAAAATGAAGCAGGGCTCCGCCCTATGAAGCGTGCCTTGCGGCACACGGAGGGAAACGGTGCGCTTCGCTTCATGCGAACAAAGTGAGCGCTTCATGGCGCCTGCGCCGTCTTCATTCCGCTTCATTAACGAGCAACGCGAGTGACTTCATTTTCCCCCAGTGCCCTCTCAAAATCTATCTCGTCCCCGCCGCTGACCTTTTCCAGAATAAATTCCAGCATTTCCTTTAATTTGTCGTGGTCGTTCATCAGGCCGAAAAGCGTCCCGTAATAATAGGGTCGGCCGAAGAGCATCAGCTTATAAAGAAGCGGCAGTGCCGTAAGCTCCTCCCCGCTCCACGTGTATTCCTTCCCGATGACCTTCAGAGCATGAACGACACTCTCCACCCGTCTGCGGTCGACCTCGGGGTAATGCACAGCAAGCCACGTGTAATCCTCCGGCAGTTCTTCGTCCATCTGCTTGGCGAGGCAGAGGAAATGATTGACGCAGACGTCCGCGCCGCCGTCGGTGAAATCACATAAGCCCGCGAGATGCCCATCTTTGTCAAGAAGGATGGATTCGCTTCTCTCCTCCCCGTGGAAGACCGACCGCGGGAGCTTTTTATAGAGCGGCCGCAAATCCTCGCGCACACGCTGCAGCTCGGCATTGATCTTTTCATAGACTGGAAACAGATCCGGCTGCTTTTCCCGGATGCGGTTCGGCAGATCGGCCTCGGTATATTCATGGATCCAGTCCTCGTATTCCTTAAAACAGGCAGAGGTGTTGTCATAGAGCACGGCGTAATTGGGTTCGTTTCCCTCAAGATGCCTCTGTCCGATCTTCGCCGCCACAGTCAGAAGCTCGTCGGTGTAGAGAAACCGTCCCCCGGGCGTTTTGGGCGACGCATCCGACGAGGGGATCAGGTCTTCATGGACTTCCTCGGCAAAGACCACACAGTCGTGCCCTTCGTAACTGACCGCCGTGGAAAGCTCTCCATAGCGATTCGTCGCCATGCGGCAGACCCGCAGGCCTTCCGCGTCGTAGGCGGCGGCGGTTTTTTCCTGTTCTGCGAGCCGCGCCCGGGTCGTGAAGGGGTACTGATGGATGCGGATCATGAGTTTGCGCCCGGGGAAGGTCACAAGGTAATCGGCTATAAAATAATACTCGCCCCAGTCCTGCATTTCGTCGATCTGACTGGTAAGCTTATAGGCAAGCGGTTTTTCGTCTTCATAAAGAGCGAACACTTCGTCAAGGTTCATTTTTGTTCCTTTCCTGGTATAAATGATGTTTTTGATGCTTTCCGGCGTCAGAAAATAGCGTTCCGCGAGCTGATCAAGCGAATAGCCGTCCCCGTAAAGCCGCCGGATCTCCTGATTGCGCTTTTCATTTTTGAAGCGGTTGCCGCTCTTGGCGCCCCACGGGCTTCTTTCGCCGATGACCGGGAAATAGAGTAGCTTCCCTGCGGCGTATTTCTGCACCTCTTCAAAGATCTCTTCCGGCAGAACGTCCTTCGCGTTTTCGTACTTCATTCATTTTCCTCCTTTCGATGGTTTGATTGTAGCATGGATCCCACCCTCAGAAAAGCACGAGAATGGATATAATCATCATAATGGCGGCTATGAAACGACCCTCTCAGTCATTTGCTTCGCAAATGCCAGCTCTCCCGGAGGGAGAGCCTTCCAACATCGTTAATCCCGGAAGGCTCCCCCTTTGGGGGAGCTGTCTCGTTATGCGAGACTGAGAGGGCATATTATATGTAAGTGTATTCTTTATATTCCTTCCAGCTTCGTCTGGTCGATGCCTTCCATCTCCCAAACGTCGAGCGACAGAAGCTCGCTTTCGCCGCCGATGGCCGTGAAGGAAATGCCAAGGCTGTCTTCTCTTGACGGGTAGACCCGCTTGCAGATCGCCGCGCGGTCGTTGGCAAAGACGTCGATCAGGCTCTTGTCGAGGAAGACGTGGAGCTCCAGCCCCTCGTCGTGCTCAATGCGGAATTCCTGATTATCCGGAGCCGCGGCAAACTGCACGTCGATCCCCTCCGGCGCCTCAAGCGACAGGCGCTCGGTATCGACCGACAGAACGCTCATGGGGTTCGACCAGTCGACCATCGCACCGCGGTTTCTATAAAAAGTGATCTTGGCGTATTCCTCCGCGTCGGGCGAGCGCAGGACCTTCATTTCGAGCACCGAGACCTTGGTCGGCGCAAAGCGCGCCACGATCTCAAGGCAGTCGCCCTTCATGTCTTCTATAACGACCTCCTGATTCTTCGGGAGACTAATGTGCTCTTTCCGGGTGTGCTTCCCGCGGAGCGAGGCAAGACCTTCGGCCGGGGCGATGCCGATCTCCCCTTTTTTCTCGCCGGGAGTCAGGTGATATGGCAAGCTCATGTTGCCGCCGGGGATGACGCAGAAGAGGTAAGCCCCGTTCTTCCCGTCGGGGACGAGGGCGGGCGCGTTGAGAGAGGATGTGCGGAACTGGTTGAATCTCCCGCCGAAGCCCGCGATGAAGCGTTCGTTTTCCTTGTCGTACTTTCCGACCAGATACTTCGGCCCGCGTGCGTGGCTGAAATGCATCAGAAGATAGTCCTCGCCGAAGGGCACGAAATAGGGGCAGGCTCCGTCGTCGCCGTCCTCGGCAAAATGATCCTCCTCGATGAAGGGGTGGCGGTACTCCCAGTCGACGGCATTTTCCGAGCGGTAGAGATATTCCACGCGCATCCAATGCCCGGTGACCGGGTTATCCTCCCGGCAGCCCGCGAGCGCGTAATAATATTTGCCCTCTTTCCAAATGCAGGGGTCGTAAACGTCGTAGCCCTTCTCCTCCATGCACCCCGTCTGCCCCGGAATGACCGGGCCGGGATAGAGCTTATTCCAGTTGAGAAGCAAGGGATCAGCTGAGGAGGCCGTATAGAGCCCGCCGTGGCCGCGGAAGCCGTAGTAGATGGCGGTTACCTTGTCCTCCTCCGCAAAAGCCGTGCCCGACCAGCATTCCTTTTCGGGGTTGGGGTAGATGGCGTCCGGGAGGTCGACCCAATGCACAAGGTCGCGGCTCACCGCGTGGCCCCAGTAGATGGTGCGGTCGCCGCTCGGAAACGGCATGATGTGCTGATAGAAAAGGTGCCATCTGCCCTGCCAGAAGCAGGGGCCGTTGGGGTCGTTCAAAACGCCGTTGGGCTGATCTTCCATCCGGTACCAGGTCAGCGTGCCGCCA
>JAKSPX010000126.1 GCA_024404415.1 Clostridia bacterium
CCGTACTCCTGAAAACTGAATACTGAACACTGACAGCTCCTCCCTCGTCTCTCCGCCTCCTGAAACCTGAATACTGAAAACTGCAAACGCCTCACTTCTTCACGACGATCCTCTCCCGTCCGCGTCTTAAAAGCGCCTCCTTCGGGATCTCGAGGATCTCCTTTCTTGGGTCGGTCACATACGGATCGGGCGCGGGGATGTGCGGCGCGGGGGCGGGGCGGCTCATGACGAAATAGCGCATCTCGTCGGCCGCGTGATCCTCGCCTTCGGAATTGAGGTCCTCCGGCTTGTGCGGGTCGTATTCCAGAAGCGGGAGGGTGCGCCGCGCGGCCTTGCAGCAGGAGAAAACGTAGAGCGAGGGGCAGCCCTCGGAATCAAACTTCAGGCGGTTGTGTAACTGCATCCAGCCCGCCACGCGGTGATTGTCGCCGGGCGAATAGTAAACGCCGTGCCTGGCCGCCGTTTCGGCCACCGATTCGCCGCGGGAGGCGTCCCAGATGGAGGGGTCGGCCACGCCGGTAATGGTTCGCCCGCGGAGCCACTCGTGTTCGCGCTCGATCGAGGCGATCTCCGAGAAGATCCGCTCCGGCTCCCAGCGCGCGCCCTCGTTGGCGCTGCCGTTCCAGCCGTAGAGTTCCAGGATGCGGTAAAGGGTGCCCTCTTCATCCGCCGCCCACCACGCCGCCGAGAAGGGCTTGGCGTAGCCGAAGTCGAAGGAGCGGAAGAGCGGCCAGGAAAGGGGCGGCGGGAAGGGATCGATCACGTGGGTGAAGCGGCGATCGGCATAATGGGCGGGGTCGTCAGTAAACTCTTCAAAAAACTGACCTTCAAAGATGTTCCAGTCGCCCTCCAGCCATGCGCGCCGGAGTTTCGGCGGCAGCGCCTCGAGCCGGTGGAGGTAATCCGGGTCGGAGCGCATGAGGGCGGTGTTGTCGGTGAGGCGCGAGCGGATGAAGGAATAATCCTCCCCGCGCTCGCCCTCTTTATAATGCCGGTCGATGAAAAGCCGCTTCACCCAGGCGTGACCCACTCCGCCCGGATTGCAGGTGAGATAAAAGCGTTTTGGAAGGCTGTTTGCGCCTCTGAGGCAGGCAGTCAGCGCCTGAAACTGCGATTCGGTGAGCTGGGTCGCCTCGTCGAGGAAGATTACGTCGTACTCCGCGCCCTGAAAGGTCAGGACGTCGGCGTCGTTGGCCAAAAACCGGAAGGAAAGCTTGCTCCCGGTGGGGAAAAGCATCTCCTTGCGGCTGTCGTTGTAGTCATATAGGCCGGGGGATAGCATGGAAAGGAGCGGCTCGATGTGGTTCTGCCGCAATTCGGGGTAGGAGCGGCGGACGATGACCATGCGGATGCCGGGGTATTCAAACGCCATGCCGATGGCCTTGACACGCACCGCCCAGCTCTTTCCGCCGCCTCTCGCGCCGCCGAAGGCGACGTAGCGGTGGCGATCGGTAAAAAAGAGGGTCTGCCGCGCGTTCGGGCGGGGGATGGTGAGCGTCATTTCGCCCATTCGTCATCCCCCTCCAGGCGGATCACGATGGTCTTGCCCTCGTTTTCGCCGTAGAGCTCGCGCACGTCCTTCAATGCCCCGGTAATGTTGCGGACGTTGGACGGCGTCATCGCGCCGCTTTCGATCATCCCGCAGACGACCTTCAGAAGGCACCCGGCCGCCTCGCGCACCTCTTCCTTCACCGTGCTCTGCGTCTGGTTTTCCATCCGTCTTCCCCCTTTCGCCTCTTAGGCAAACATTTGTTCCGAACGTATGTTTATATTATAAGGCATCAGGTGTGTGATTTCAAGGCCTAAATCACACGATTCGTGTGATCCGAAAGTTTTTTGCATTTTTCAAGCCGGCTTTGTGAAGCGCTTTTATCCAAACGCGTTCTTGCTTTTTCCCCTTCAAAATGCTATAATTGATAAAATATCATGACCTTGCTGGGGGTTTTCTCTATGGCTGACACCCGATCCGTCCGAAAAATCGCATCCATCATCCGCGAACGCATTCAGAATGTCCATGTCGGCTGTTTCGAAGGCATGGAAAAGCCGCTCTTCCTGATCTCCTCGACCTATCCCGGCGTCTGGCTGGAGCACGTCTACGATTCGCTCTTTTATGCGCGCTTAACGGGCGATTGGTCGCTTGCGAAAAATACGCTTTCGCTCTTCATCGACGGTCAGACCGACAAGGGCCAGCTCCCCTGCTACGTCTGGGATCCCGCCCGCGCGGGCGGAAGCGGGGAAAATCTCGTCGGGTATTCTCAGACGCAGGAATGCGTCTCCTTCGCGGAACTGTGCCTGGAATACGTCCGCGGATCGGGCGACCGGGAATTTCTCCCCAAAGCCTACGCCGCCTGCTCTTCCTGGGAGAACTGGTACCGCACCAGCCGCATGACCACCAACCGCGGCCTTGTGGAGATGTTCGTCGGCTACGACACGGGACATGATAACTCCGGCCGCCTCCTCGGCATGGCCTGCCCCGGGAACTACGTCCGTGAGGACGGTACCCGCGAAAATGCCGCCGTTTTGCCGCCTGAGGACGGCGTCACCCCCATCCTCGCGGTGGATATGAACTGCAATTTCTACGCGACCGAAATGGCCCTCGCCGGCATGGCCGAGGAACTCGGCAAGCCCGATGAGGCCGCCCTGTGGCGCGAAAAGGCCAGAGACGTGAAAAAACGCCTTTTCGATGTCTGTTACGACGAAAAAGACGCCTTTTTCTACGATGTCGATAAAAATAACGAGAAGCGCCGTGTGCTCTCCTCGACCATCCTCCACCTCTTCCTCGAAAAAGTCCTCGACAAAGAAGAGGATCAAGACCTCATCAGGACGCTTCTTGACCGCCACGTATTCAATCCGAAGGAATTCTGGACGGCCTACCCCTTCCCCGCCGTCGCCGTTTCCGACCCGACGAGCAAGGAGCATACCCCCGCCAATTCCTGGGGCTATTTTTCCGAGGGGCTCATCGCCCTGCGCGCCACCAGATGGATGGACGATTACGGCCTTTCGAAAGAATTCGATCTGCTCGCCGAGCGGTGGTTGGACGCCTGGACGCGCTGCTATGACGACATGAAGCTCGCCCAGGAGCTCGACCCCATGACGGGGCTTCCCTCCCCCTCCTCCGAATGGTATTCCTCCACCATGCTCTTCTACCTCTACGCCGCCGAAAGACTGGGGTACATCCCCGCACTACATTGAAAGCCTCTCCCTCCGGGAGAGGTGGCAGACCGAAGGTCTGACGGAGAGGGCAGTGTACAATGTAATTCAGGGGCATAAAGCTTCATTCGACTGCCTTCCAGCCCTCTCAGTCATTTGCTTTGCAAATGACAGCTCTCCCAAAGGGAGAGCCTGACACGCTCAAACGCTCAATATTACATATTAATGGAGTCACCCCTACCAAGGGCATATATGAATGAAATCCCCTTCGGGGATGAAATCATTGCATGATGAAATCCTTCTT
Organism: Clostridia bacterium; assembly: GCA_024404415.1. Taxonomy (GTDB): domain Bacteria; phylum Bacillota; class Clostridia; order Oscillospirales; family QAMX01; genus RUG11797. The sequence continues at coordinate 3,455 of JAKSPX010000126.1, forward strand.
GCGAAGGATGAAATCCGTCTTTGACGGATTCTGTTTACGCACCGTCCCGTAGGGCGCGATGCCCACATCGCGCCGCCTGCATCACCGCACATCCCGGCCAAACGGGCGACTGCAGCTACAAGTATCTGCCGCAGCGTGAGTCGCCCCTACGCAAACATGGTACTGTACCCGTAGGGCGCGATGCCCACATCGCGCCGCCTGACTGAATGAAATCCCCTTCGGGGATGAAATCATTGCATGATGAAATCCTTCTTGCGAAGGATGAAATCCGTCTTTGACGGATTCTGTTTACGCACCGTCCCGTAGGGCGCGATGCCCACATCGCGCCGCCTGCGTCACCGCATATCCCGGCCTCCCGGAGCGCCGGGGACGGCGCTCCCTACGAAAAGGCGGTGCTGAATCGCTGAATCGCTCAATATTACATATAAACGGAGCCAACTATGAACATTTTCGTCTGCATCAAGCAGGTCCCCGCCACCAACAAGGTGGAGGTGGACCCCGTCACCGGCGTTCTGAAAAGAAACGGTGTCGAAAGCAAAATGAATCCCTATGATCTCTTCGCGCTCGAAACCGCCCTCCGCCTCAAGGCCGCCCAAGGCGGAAAAGTCGTCGTCGGCACCATGGGGCCCCCGCAGGCGGAAGCCATCATCCGCGAGGCCTACATGATGGGCGCGGACGACGGTTACGTCTTCTCCGACCGTCGCCTCGGCGGCGCGGACGTTCTGGCCACCAGCTATACCCTGAGTCAGGCCATCCAGTCGGTCGGCGATTTTGACCTCATCCTCTGCGGCCGTCAGACCACCGACGGCGACACCGCGCAGGTCGGCCCCGCCATTGCCGAGCACATGGGCATTCCCCACGCCGCGTGGGTCAGCAAGCTCACGCCCGCGGGCGACGGCGTGGACGCCGAACAGCAGTTGCAGGACGTCATCGAGACCGTCCACATCCCCTTCCCCTGCCTCGTCACAGTGGAGAAGGACATCTTTGTCCCGCGCCTCCCCTCCCTCAAGACGGCGCGCGAGGTGGAAAATAAGCCCGTCCACATCGAGGGGCTGGATTCCTTCCTCGATACCGACGCGGAGCACTACGGTCTTTCCGGCTCCGCCACGCAGGTGGAGCGCATCTTCCCGCCCGAAAGCGACGTCGACCACGAGGTCTTCGAGGGTGCGGACGCGGCGGAAAAGCTTTTAGGCAAGCTCGCCGCGTGGAAATCCATATAAGAAAGGGGTCAGATCATGCCGAAAATTGCCATTATTGAGAGAAAATGCACCGGATGCGGCGCGTGTGCCGCCGCCTGCCCCTTCGGCGCCATCGACATGAAGGATGGCAAGCCCGAAATGAACGCGGCCTGCAAGGTCTGCGGCATCTGCGTCAAGACCTGCCCCGAAAAGGCCATTCTGAAGCTCGAAACGCGCACCAAATCGGTCGATAAATCGCTCTGGAAGGACATTTTGGTCTATTCCGAGGTCTCCGGCGGAAGACTCCACCCGGTTTCCCTTGAGCTCATCGGCAAGGCAAGAGAACTCGCCGCCCCGCTCGGCTGGAAGGTAAAGACCGTCCTCGTCGGCGCCGGCGGTGCCCTCCGCGCTGACCGCGGCGGACTTGACTTCGCGGGCGTCTCGGCCCGTGATGCGAACACCTCCCCGACGTTGACGCTGACAGGCACGGGCACGGTCGACAACGTGGTGCGCGAGGCCTTCGCGGGTGCGGAGGGCTCGACGATCGGTGTGACGAAGGAAGGACCCGGTTCCTGGTCGCTTGGCGGGAACTTCAGGATTGACGGGGACGTGAAGGTGAAGGAGGGAACGCTTTCGGTTGACGTTCCCCACACGCTACTGCCGCCGGTCTACCAGGCCTACAAGTGG
>JAKSPX010000127.1 GCA_024404415.1 Clostridia bacterium
TTTTCAGTTTTCAGGAGAGACGTTGGAAGTGAGGAGTGCTTCCGGGATGGTGCGAAATCGCTAAATCGCTAAATCGCTGAATCGCTGAATCGCTTTCCGCGCAATCACGCAATCGCGTAATTGCTCAACTAACGGAGGAAAACACCATGTCCATCATCATCAACGACGATTTTCAGCGCATGGTCACGCTGGCCTTTGAGCGCGGCTGGAAGCCCGGGGCTTTCGGCGAAAAGGAGATCCGCGCGGATATCGACCGTTTTCAAGGCACCGAAGTTTCGGATTTCTTTCTGAATCTCAACGCCCAGCTTTCCTATTCCCCCTCGTCGCTCTGGGAGACGGCGGGCGAAAAATACCTCAAAACCGAGGAAAACGGCGAAAAGGTGGATTTTAAGAACACCTATCTCGCCGTCTGGCACGATGTCTTCACGGTGCAGGGCCTTGATCTTTATAAGATCGCCATCGACGAGCTCAGGAAGTGCGGCATCCGCCCGTGGCTCTCCTTCCGCCTCAACGATACGCACGACAACATGACCATGTCCGGCGGCATCAGAAGGTCGGATTATACCTACGCCGCGCGCGGGGAAGGGCTTTCCCGCATGCGCCACCACGAAAAGAGCGGGTATTATGACGACTGCCTTGATTTTGAGATCGCGTCGGTCAGGGAGCATCACCTTTCCTATATAAAGGAACAGCTTGCGCGCTACGACGCCGATGGCATCGAGCTTGACTGGCTGCGCGAGCCTTACTGCTTCCGCCCGGGTCACGAGGAGGAAGGCGCGGTGATCATCACCGCCTTCATGGAAGAGGTCAACGCGCTCGCCCTCGAGGCCGGGAAAAAATACGGGCACCCCGTGAAGATCGCGGCGCGCGTGCTGAGCGACCCGGAGAATAACCGCCTTATGGGCTTTGATATCCCCACGTGGATGGAAAAGGGACTTATCGACCTCCTCATCGTCTCGCCCCGCTGGCAGAGCAACGACGACGATATGCCGATGGAGCTCTGGAAAACGCTTGTGAAGCCCTACGGCGTGCGCCTCGCGGCGTGTCTGACAGACCGGGTCATGGCGCGTCCGGACGGCGGCTTTACCCCGCTGACGCCCGAACTCACGGCGGGTCTCGCCATGAATTACCTCTCGCGCTGCGCAGACGACGTGTATCTCTCCAACTACACCTATCTGGTGAAGGATGAGATCGCGGTGGAGGATGCCTACGTCATCCATTTTGAAAAGGATCCGATGGTCGTCATGAACTACGTCGGCGATGCGGAAAAGCTTGAAAAGGCCGAAAGACGCCATATCGCCGCCTTCCGGGATATCACCGCGCCGGGCGGCCCCGTGCGTCAGCCGCTTCCCATGCCGCTCAGGCCCGATACGCGAAACGCCGGCTGGTCCATGCTCCGCATTCCGACCGGCAAAGCGACGGGAGAAGCCACCCTGCGCCTCGCCTTCTCCGAGGATGCAGGTGAGGTCGAGGTCTTCCTCAATGCCGAAAAGTGCGGGGAGATCCCGGTCGTGCCCTGCGACACCGACGAAAATCTGGCGCCGACGGGCCTTCACGCCTACCGCCCCGGAAAGCTCACAGGCAATGCCCAGCTTTTGGAGGTCAAGGCCGAAAAAGGAGAACTTCTCTACGCCGAGATCGCGGTAAAACCGTAAACCACATAAAAACGCGCCCTTGTGTTTTCGTAACACAAGGGCGTTTTTACGTGTAAGCGTTGCGGGGGAGAAGAGTTTTCAGTTTTCAGTATTCAGTTTTCAGGAGAACGCGATTGCGCGGTTACGCACTATGCCGGAAGCCTCCCTCATCGAGGGAGATGGCTCGCGAAGCGAGACGAAAGGAGTCATGAGAATACTGCGGAACAGGTAATCTCTGCTTGCCGCAGGCTTTAACTCCTTCAGTCAGCTTCGCTGACAGCTCCCTCAAGGAGGGAGCCTTCCGGGCTTGTGTAATGTATAATAAGGCTCTCCCTCCGGGAGAGCTGTCGAGCGCAGCGAGACTGAGAGGGCTGGAAGGCAGTACGTCAAAGCACGCAGCACCTCGAAATAGCATTGTGCGTTGCCCTCTCAGTAGCCTTGGCTGTCAGCTCCCCCAAAGGGGGCGCCTTATAGGTTGGTGCTATACGCTGAATCGCTAAATCGCTTATGGCGCAACCGCGTAATCGCGCAAATCACCATTCCCCGCGTACAAGGTACTTTTCGAAATTCCCGTGGAGCACCATGTCGCGTGTCGCTTCATCGAAGCCGAGGGAGAGGAATGTATCCAGCACCTCTTTCGGCTTCCACATGGGAAAATCCGAGCCGAACATCACTCTTTCGGGGCCGAGAAGCGCAAACTGGCGGACCGTTTCCTCTTTGGAAAGCATCTCCATGGAGCTGGAACAGTCGAAAATGACGTTTTTGAAGTCCCTGAAGATGCCCGCCCGGTCCCCGACGCGGTAGCCGCCGAGGTGGGCGGCGACGGCGTGGAGCGAGGGCACCTTTTCAAGCACACGGCAGAGGCGCTCGGGGGAGGAGAAATCGTAGCGGTCGTCACCGATGTGGAATAGCACCGGGAGGCCGCGGCGCGCGAGCTCTTCGTAGACCGGGAGCATTTTCGGGAGGTCGATGGGGAGACTCTGGAAATCCGGGTGGAGCTTCACGCCGTGGAGACCGAGGGAGGAGAAGCTTTCGATCTCGTCGGCCATTTCCTCGTCGGAAAGATCCTGATGCAGTGTGCCGAAGCCCCAGAAGCGGCCTTCCGCGGCGGCCTGCGCCTCGGAAATGAAACGGTTGATGGCGTGCACCTGCCCTGCGCGGGTGGCAGTGGAGCAGACGAGGGAGCGGGAGACGCCCGCTTCGTCCATGGCCTTTAACAAAGCCTCGGGCGAGCCGACCTCGCTCATGGGGATGTCGTAAAAATGTCCGATGGAATCGGTGGCCTTTTCCGCGATCTTGGAGGGGAAAATGTGGCAATGGGAGTCAAAAACGGTCTTCATAAGTTCCTTTCAGTTGTAAATCGTGAGATTTTCCTGCCCGATGGCAGAGTAGGGGACATCGCCGTCGATGCCCTGATAGAGGACCGAAATTTCGCGCGCGGCGGCGGTGTAGCGGACGAGGAAGCGATCCTCGCGCGGGACGATCTGGGCAAGCGAGAGCGCCTTGGCTTCCTTCAGAAGGTCAGGTTCGGAGGCGTCGGGGTAGAGATAACGCGCAAGGGCGCCGGTGTAGTCAAAGCCCGGGTCAAATAACGAGGTCACGGCGAGGTTTTCGGCCGTCACCGCGTCGAAAACGTAGATGCGGTCGGCGGAATAGCCGTTCATGCCGGAGTAATCCTCCTCGGCAAAGCGCACGGTCATGAATTTCCCGATGCGCTGGGCGTAGAAATAACAGCTGTAATGCTCGTTCCCCGCGCCGGTGGCCTGCGAGGCGATGTCCTCAAGGCTGGGGGCGAGGCGCATGACGCGCTCCTCCGCGGCGGCGGACGCAAATTCGGCGGGCAGGACGATGAGCGCGCGGATGGCCATGCCGTTTTCCGTGCCGGTGAAGCTCTCCTCGACTCTGGTCGGGAAGACGATCAGGTGGTCGGAAGCGGAAGCGCGGTCATAAAGGGCGGCGGTCGGTTCACCCGAGAAGATGACGAGGTGGGAAAAGAGGTCGTTGTCGTAGAAGATCTCCACGGCGGGCAGCGTGCGGGGGTCGGAAAGCAGGAAGGGGGTCTTCACGCCCGCGTAAAGGGTGATCTTTTCGCCGTCGAAGGTGAAGTCCACGTCGTCCGGGAGCTTTCCGATGGGCGAGATCTGCGTCACACCCGTGTTCCCGGCGGAAAGACGGTCGATCAATTTCTCGCCGAGTGCGCCGCAGGCGTCAAAGCCGGAGTCGAAAAGCGAGGAGAGGGTCAGCTTTTCGCCGGTCGCAAGGTCGTAATTGAGGGTGTCCGCGGCGTAGACCGTGACCTCTTTGCCGTAGGCGAGGTAGACGGCGGTCTTTTTGATGAGGACGGAGAGCCGGTCGCCGAAGTCGGAGATGACGTGGACGTTCATCATGACGCTCTGGAGCGCGGCGGCGGGCGGGATCACGCGGGAGGCGCCCCAGCCTATATCGAAGGGGGCCTTTTCAAGCGCGTCGGCGGCGGACCGGATCTCGTCGGCCAGGCGGTTTTCCAAAGCTTTGTCGGCAAGGCCGGAAAGCGAGACGTTGACGGCGGTGATCTTCACGCCGTTTTCGGTGCGCACCGTCGGGGCGCAGGTGACCTCAAGGCCGTTTTCGGGGTAGGCGGAGGGAAAATCCAAATAGACCTTTTCCTCTTCGCCGCAGGAGGAGAAGAGGCATAAAAGAAGCGAAACAAGCGCCAAAAGGGCGATCAGCTTATTCGACCGGCGCATAACCTGCCTCCTTTATCGCGTTTTTGCCGTCGCGGGAGAGCAGCCACGAGACGACCTGCCTCTCGGTGCTTTCCGGCGCGGCAGAGGAAAGGGTGACGGCTAAAATGTCGTAGGTGAGGGAATAGCGGCCGGAGGCGAGATTTTCCGCCGTGGTAGGTGCGCCGTTTAAGGAAAGCAGGCGGATGCCGCGCTCCTTTTCGCTCCCCGCAAGGAGGAACCGGCTGCCGTAGGCAATGGCGCCCGCGGTGTTGCGGAAGGCGGCGGGGCGCTCGTCGGCGCGCTCACCCGAAAGGTCGTATAAAAGCGGGTCGTCGGCAAAGGAGAGGAAGGCCTCGCCGGGGCCGCCGAGGGGCATTTTGCCGTCCATGACCTTTTCGGAAAGCATCTTTGTGTAAAAATCGTCTTCGGCGCTGTGATAAGCCTCAATGGGGCAGTTGTCGCCCGAAAGGGCGCGCCAGTCGGTCACCTCGCCGGAATAGATGCGGGCGAGGTCGGGGATGGTGAGGCTTTTGATGGGGTTTTGGGCGTTGACGTAGAAGACCAGCGCGTCGCGCGCCACGGGGGTGCTTTCCAGGGTGACGCCCTCTTTTTCGGCGGCCTGCAGAATGGCCTCATCCGGCGCGGACGTGACGAAAATGAGCCGGTTTTCACCCGCAAGGAGCGACCGGTAGGCGTCCCCGTCGTCGGTGTGGAGTAAAGAGGGGACACATTCCTCCGTGGAGAGCCCGGTCAGGGCGCTCATGGCTTTCAGATCAAGCGCCGCGGTCAGGGCCCCGCCGCCGGAGGGCGGGTAGAGCGCCGGATCCATCATGGCCGCATTTTTCTCTCCGCACCCGGCGAACAGCGCGGTGAGAAGCGCAAAGAGCAGCATCACCGCTGTGATTTTCTTATCCAATGAGATACCTCCTTTGCGATTAGAAAGATAAGTTTCGCTAATGGAAGCTG
>JAKSPX010000128.1 GCA_024404415.1 Clostridia bacterium
ACCAAATACACCGAAAAGCAGACCATCGGCAACATGGCCAACTCCTTCTCCTGCTTCTTCCGCATCGAGGAGGGGAAGCTCACCGACTGGATCCGTCGGAGTTATCTTCAGTACCTTGAAAACGTCGGTCACAGCCGTTTCCCGGCGACCGAGGCCATTCCCTTCTCCTGGAAGGAAGCCTTCCTGCACGGCATGAACTTCAACATGAGCTGGTTCCTTTTCAGCTCGCTGGATTTCGGCACTGCCAAATCAGACGACGGGTTCGTTCTGGCAACCCTGCCGCGTGTAGCCCAGCCCTACCAGCTCTACGGCGCGCTTCTCGACGCGCCCGACGGAAAGGTCGAGCTCTCCCTGACCTATCAGCGCTATAAATTCATGAAAGAAAAGGCAGAAACCTTTATTGATACCTTTGTGGACGTCATCACGCGCATGGCCGCCGATCCCGACGCGGCTATCCGCGACGTCGTGAAGTAAGGAGGGCCAAATGATCCTTTCCCGCTTCCGCACGCTTGCAAAGACCGACCGTATCGCCTGCCACGACGGCAGAAATGCCCTCACCTTTTCTGGGCTTTGGCATCGCTCCGAAGCCATCGCCGGTCATCTTCTGAAAAACTATCCCGGCAAGGGCGTCGTCGCCATTTTCGGCGACAAGGAAAACGACATGATCTCCGCCATGCTCGGCGCGGTCAAATCGGGGCATCCCTACGTCACGCTCCCGAGCTTCTACCCGGAAAAGCGCATCGCGGATATCCTCGCCGACGCATCGGTCACGGTCGTATTAAGCCCCTCTCCGCTTCCCTTCCCGGTCGAAGGCGTAAAGGTGATCTCCGCCGGTGACATGCAGGCGCTTTTTGATACGGAAGTACCTGAGGTGCCCGAAAGCGCCTACGATCAGCCCGGCGACCTCGTCTGCATCCTTTATACCTCCGGCAGCACCGGAAAACCCAAGGGCGTGATGATCGACTACGAGAACATCGAGGCCAAGATCCGTGTGGCCGCCGCGCAGGTCGCTCCCATCGGCACCGCGGAAGTCGGCGCCACCATCCAGCTCGCCTCCTACGCGTTCAGCGCCTCGCTCACGAGCATCTACCACATGATGCTCTCTGCAGGCTGGACGGTCCATTGCGTCCCCAAAGAGGTCCTGCAGGATTCCTCGACGCTCATCACCTCCATGCTCTCCATCCAGCCCAACCTTTTCGGCTGCACGCCGAGCCTGATGGAGCGCCTGCTTGCAGACGATCGCTTCTCCGAAAAGACGCTTCCGAAGCTTGAATACGTCTGCTTTGCCGGTGAAGCGCTCTCCTACCAGATCGTCCGCGCCCTCCGCGCGCGTTTCTCCTCCATCATCATCCGCAACGCCTTCGGCGCCACCGAGGCGACTGCCTCGCCCTTCTTCTGCACCATCACCGACGACATGCTCGAAACCGGCGAAGGCTTCTGCCCGGTCGAGACCGTCGGCGCGGGGCACGGGTATCTGGCAGACGAAAAGGGGCAGATGCTCACTGAAGACGGCTCCGTCGGCGAGATCATTCTGAATTATCCCACGGTCAGCCGCGGCTATCTCAACAACCCCTCCCTGACCGCCGAAAGATTCTTCACCACGTCCGATGGCGTCCGCGCCTTCAAAACCGGCGACATCGGCGAGATCAAAGGCGGAAAGATCTATTGCCGCGGCAGACGCGACAATCAGGTCAAGATCGGCGGCAACCGCGTCGAATTAGAGGAAGTGGAAAAGCATCTGCGCTCGGTCGACATCGTCAAGACGGCAGCCTGCTCGGTGAAGACCCTGGAAAACGGCGCCAACATCCTGGTCGGCTTCGTCGTTTCAAAGCCCACCGACATGACCCACACCCAGGCCTTCTTATATATCAAGAAGGAACTCAAAAAGCGGGCCGAGAGCCACATGATCCCAACCAAGCTTGTCTTCGTCGATTCTCTCCCCGTCAACGACAACAAAAAACTCGATCGAATTGCATTAAAGAAAGCGGCGGAGGAGGCATAATTCATTGAAAAGTTTCCTCAACCGCTATAAGAACTCTCTCCTCGCCCTTCTGGCGCTTGGAATATGCGTCCTGATCTCGCTTCCGGATCCGCCCTCCGCGCTCACGCGCGGGTCGATGATCTATCTCGGCGCCCTCACCGGGATGATCCTGCTTCTCGTCACGCAGGCGATCCCGGATTACGTCGCCGTCCTCGCTTCCCTCGGCTATATCTGCCTCTTCGGCAAGGTCGGCTCTGACACGGCCTTCCTCTCCTTTTCGCAGCGCACCGTCTCGATGCTTCTCCTGGTCTTCGCCATCTGCTCGACCTTTACCCAGACCACCCTTCCCCAGCGCTTCATCGCCTTCGGTTTCCGCATCTTTCCCAAGACCTACCACAGCATGGTCGTCTTTCTCACTGCGGTCGGCACCATCCTGAACCCGCTGATGCCCAGCACCAACGTCAAGATCCCGCTTCTGATGTCGTGCGCCGGTACGCTTGCGGAGGAAGCCGGGTATAAAAAAGGCAGTAAGGCCTCGGTCGGTCTCTTCACCGCCGCGTTTTTCCCCTCGGTCATCACCGCCAACGCCTTTCTGAGCAGCGTTCTGGTGCTTTTCGCGCTTGGCTTCACCGAAGAAACGCAGAGCTACACCTTCTTCTCCTTCCTCGGCGTGACGTGGTGCTGGCTTTTGGGCGTCACGGTCCTGACTGTCGCCGCCATTTTCCTCTTCTGCACCCCCAAAAAGGGCGAAAGCAAAGGTGACATCACTTTGAAGACCGATTTCCCCAAAATGACCCGCTCCGAGTGGATCACCCTCGTTGTGCTTCTTCTGACCCTCTTCGGCTGGATGACCCAGTCGCTCCACGGCGTTCCGCCGGTGCTTGTGGCGCTGATCGCCATGGTCGTTCTCGCCGCGGCGGGTGTTTTCCAGCCACGCGACCTCTCGACGCGCATCCCGTGGAGGCTTTTGATCTTCATCGGCGGTCTTTTGAACGTCGCCGCCCTGATGAGCGAATACGGGGTCGACAAATGGCTCAGCGACATTCTCAGGCCGGTCGTCACCCTCTTCTCCGGGAATCTTGTCCTTTACATCGCCTTTGTCGCCGTCCTCACCTACGTGCTCAGGCTCCTGGTCTTTGCGCAGGGCGCAGCCTTCTCCATCGCCTACCTGGCCCTTGCCCCAACGGCCTCACTCGTCGGCGTCTCCGGCGTAGTCCTGATGCTGGTCATCCTCGGCGCGACCTGCGTCTGGACGCTTCCCGGCAGCAGCGCGGCCTTCCTCTCGGCCATGGGCACCGGCGGCAGCACGCTTGTCCGTCACCGCGACACCCTCCCGATGAATTTCCTCTTCATGCTGATCCACATCCTCGCCTGCTTCATCAGCATTCCCGTCTGGCAGGCCTTCGGCCTGATCGGCTGAAACAACACGTCTTTAAGCCTTTCGAAAGACTTCTCTCTTTCGAAAGGCTTTTCTTCTTGCGCCGCGACCTGATTTATGGTATATTGGTTTCATAAAATGAATGCGAAAGGTAGAAACGATTCATGAACGGTTCCGAAATTTCCTTTACCGAAGAAGAGTTTGAAAAAGCCGTCCGGCTGATCTCGCTTGCCGACAACGAGATCGACGACCGCCACCGCGCGAAGGTGATCGGCTTCAAGGGCGAGGACATCCGCGTCGCGCCGGGAGCCATCCTGCGTTTCCCGCTCGAGCAGGCGGGCGACGACATCTTTTTCGGGTTATATACCTATATCAACGGCAACGTCACGGTCGGGAGCCACGTCCTCATCGGCCCGCACTGCACCATCGCCGCCGGCAACCACAAATTCGACCCCGCGACCGGCTGTTTTTCCGCCCGCACCGAGAAGGATTACGACAATTCCATCGTCATCGGCGACGGCTGCTGGCTTGCAAGCAACGTGGTCGTGACCGCGGGCGTGAAGCTCGGCAAGGCCAACCTCATCTGCGCGGGTGCAGTCGTCCCCCATTCCACCAAGGATTACGCCATCATGGCGGGCGTCCCGGCAAAGCAGGTCGGGCGCATCGACCCCGTGACCGGCGAATACCTCTGGGGCGTGACAGATTAACCATCCATTCTGAAAAGGAGTCCATCCTATGGAATCTGGATATTTCTTCCCCCGGGAGCGCACCTCGGGAAATCAGGTCTTCCCCTCCCCGCGCGATCACGAAGTCGTCGGCGAAAACCCGCCGCCGCTCATCTGGCTTGCACCGGAAGGCGTCAGGGATCCCGCATTCTGCGTGACCGTTTGGGATAAAGAGAGAAAGCCCGTCTACACGGCGAAGACCGCCTCCAACGCCGTTTCCCCCACCGCCCCTTTCCCGGTCGGGGAATACACCTGGGACGTTGAGGAGACCAAGTCCGGCATCCGCCGCGGCGAAAGCTCCTTTGTGATCCCCGCCTCTGCCCCTGTCATCGCACGTCCGGACGCAAGCGAGGTGCTTGATGGCATCCCCGATGAGCGCCCGCGCCATCTGTTCTGTGCCGCCGACCGCGAGGAGCTGATCCGCGACAATCCCGCCGCCGTCGAGACGCTCCGCCGCAATATCAAACAAGCCTATCTTGACGGCATGCCCGAGCGGCCGATGTTCCACAAGGACGAAAATGCCCTTCCCTACCGGGAGTATTTCGGCCGTTTCCGCGATTTCTGCGACCGTGATCTCGTCGCCTGCGCGCTGGGGTACAGCTTGCTCGGGGATGAAGAAGCGGGGAATTTTGCCAAAAAGCTCTTTTTCACCATCTGCGACTGGAATCCCGCGGGTCCCTGCTCGCTTCTCGGCCCGTGGGGCGACGAAGTGGGCTTAAGCTGTGCCCGGTGCTTTCCCGCCATTTTTGATATGCTCTACCCGCTCATGAGCGAAAAGGAGCGCATCTACGCCGCCGAGACCGTCGCGGCCTACGCCTGTCAGTGTGAAAGGCGCTTAAAAACGCTTGATTATCCGGCGAATCCCGGCGACAACCACGCGGGCCGCCTCCCGGCCTACCTCGGCGAAGCCGCCATCGCCCTCTGGGGCACCGGCTACGAAGAGGAGGCTCTCCGCCGCTGGCTTTCCTACGCGCTTTCCATCTACAACGGCATGTTCCCCTTCTACGGCATCTCCTACGGCGCGTGGGCGCAGGGCACCTTCTATTCCACCAGCTACACCAAGTGGTATCTGCCGTTTTTCGCGGCGGTCGCCCGCTATACCGGCACCGGCGGCTATTTCGTCCGCCCGTTTTACCGCAATTACGCGCGCTTTCTGCTCCATTTTGCTCTGCCGGATCACGAGATCCATCCCTTCGG
>JAKSPX010000129.1 GCA_024404415.1 Clostridia bacterium
GCAGGGCGGAATTCAGAACGGGGTATTTCCCTTCCGCATCCACGGGGTTTTCGTCGTAGGCCATGCCGAAAAAGGCCGAGACCGGCGCCTCCACCGAGGGGAAGGGTTCGTTTTCCCAGTAGGCGCGGAGGATGAAGCTGTGGCCGATGTAACCGGTGAACCAGATGTGGGTGATCTCGCCGGGGCCTTCCACGTCGGCGAGGGTCACCGTTTCGCCGGGCTGGATCCGGATGCAGGCGCGGAGCTTGGAGCAGTCGCCGCCCCGGGTGCCGCCGTTTGGCGCGCCGGTGGGGTTCTCGGCCGAGAAAGCAAAGCTTTTGCGATCGGGAAGAGAGGAAAGAGACATAATGACCTCCGTTTTGTCAGATCTCGAGGCCGTCGTAGGCGACGGTGATGGAATAGGGGCGGTCGATCGTTTCAAAATACCGGCATAGCTCCTCGTGGGTCATGCCGACCGGGCCGATGTGGGTGAAATAGACCCTGGTCTTGTCGGTCACCGCGCCGATCTCATAGAGCTTATCGAGGTTTTCCATGACGCGGACGAGATCCATGTGGCCGTCCTCGCGGCGGACGAAATCCTTCGCGGGGAAGGTGCATTCGCCGATGAAGAGATCGAGCGCCTGGCCTTCGAGAGCCTTGAAGGTCTCGTCGATGAAATAGCCGGAATCGACGGCGTAATAGAGCTTTTTGCCGTTTTCTTCGATGAGGAAATTGGAGCTGTTCTTTTCAAAAGCGGTAGCGTGGTTGCCGCGGAGAGGGGTGACCTTTTTGCTCACGATGATCTCGGGCTTGCCGAACTCCATTTTGTGGAGGACGGCGTTCGGGGCAGAGGCCATTCTTTTCCCGCCCTCAACGAGCGGCGAGACGAAATAGAAATCGATGAAGAATTTCTCGGCTTCGCCCGTGAACCACACGTGGAGCGGCTTGTCCGTCCCCTCGCGCTTCACAAGGCGCTCCCAGAGGAAGAAATAGTTGATGTGGTCGTCGTGCATGTGGGTGCAGAGGACGTTTTCAAGCTTGTCAAAGCGGAGCGAATAATCACGCGCCTGCGTGAAAAAGTCCTGCCCCATGTCGATGAGGGTGGTTTCGTCCAGAAGGAAAGACGCGCGGGTGCGGCATTCCTTTCCGCCGACCTTGCGCGCGTTTTCGCAGATCCTGCAGGTGCAGAAGGGATTCGGGATGCCGTCGGCCGAGCCGGTGCCTAAAAAGAGCATTTTTTTACCTCCGTTGGTTATCAGAAGAAAAGTGAGGAGTGAGGAGTTAGGAGTTTTCAGTTTTCAGTATTCAGTTTTCAGAAGACGCACAATGAACCTCTTTGTCATTGCGAACCAGTCCGCAGACTGGTGTGGCAATCCGTTTTATCTATCGTAGCGGCGACCATCGGTCGCCTGAGCGATTTGGCGATTGAGCGATTTAGCACAAGCCCGGTAGGCTCCCACTTTGGGGGATGCCGTCGCTTGCGACGGAAGGGTGTAGCCGAAGGCTGTAAGCTGTCAGCGAAGCTGACTGAAGGAGTTAATGCCTGCGGCAAGCAGAGACTATCCTATACCGCAGCATTCTCATGACTCCTTCCGTCAATTTGCTACGCAAATTGCCACCTCCCTCGAAGAGGGAGGCTGCCAACATTGTGCGCAATCGCTATCCTGAAAACTGAAAACTGTAAACTGAAAACTTCTTACCCTTTCGTCGGGATAAAGACGGTGTATTCGTCCTCGCCGGGATTCCGGGAGCCGGCGGAGGCGAAGTCGACGAGGTCGAGGGTGCCCGCGCGGAAGTGAACGAGGGCGTCTTCCACGTCTGCTACCTTTTCGGGGACGGCGGTCTTTTCGACTTCCGTCCAGAGCGGGTCGCCGAAACGGGTGTCGTGGGCGAGGAGCAGAGCACCGTATTCATAGGAGATATAGGGCTTGCCGTCGATCTCGCAGGGCTTGGATTCCAGCGGGAGAACAAGCGAGAGAAGCACGTCGGCTTCGCCCGCCGGGAGCGCGACCTTGAGGTAGCCTTCGACCGGGGCGAGATTCAGCGCCTTGCCGCCGACCGAAACGGAATACTCTTTGCACCAGACCGGGATGCGGAGAAGGAGCGAGATTGCCTTTTCGGACTTGACGCGGAAAGCTACGTCGCCCCTGACCGGGAAATCGGTCTCCTCGGTGATCTCGATGCCGCTTGAGGAGAAGGTCGTGGGCGCGTAGACCATCGGGATGACGGTATCTTCGGTTTCGTGCCAGAGGAAGGAGGTGAGGTAGGCGAAGAGGGTGAAGCCGCGGTAACGGCAGCACTGGTAAAGCCCTTCTTCCTTGCGGAAGATCTTGTGGCCGAAGTTGCCCTGATAATAGGCGAGGTCGGCGCCGGATTTTTCGAGAGACCCGGCCATGTGGTTAAAGAGCGTCTTTTCGATGGCGCCGAGGTAGCAGGCCTTCGGGTCGCGGAAGAAGAGGGCGAGGGATAATTCGATCCAGCCGACCGCCACGCAGGTCTCGTTGGGCTTTTCCTCGGTGGCCATCAGGCACGGGAGGTTGCCGCCCTCGGTCCAGAGCTCCTTGACGGTGGTGTTGCCGGTGTTGCGGATCTGGGTCTCGTTGACCTCTTCCCAATAGCGCGCCGCGGCTTCAAAGCAGCGAGCATCCCCGAAAAGGCGGCCATATTCGAGCACGCCGAGGTAGATGACGATCATCTCGATGCCCTTGCGGGAGCGGAGATTCATGATGGAATCAAAGCTCAGGATATTGAGGTCGGAAGCCTCGCAGGTGTCGATGACGTATTTGCAGTATTCCGCGTAGCGCGCGTCTTTGGTGACGCGGTAGGCGATGGTCATGGAATAAAGGGAGGCGACGTGCTCGGTGCCGTCGTTGATGGCGTCGAGGATATCGGGCGGGTTATCCTTCAAGAAGAGGTCGCAGAGGAAGTCGGCCGCGCGGCGGATAAGAGGCAGGGCGCGGACTTCTCCGGTCTCTTCATAGAAGCGGCAGAGGCCGTAAAGCGTGAAGGAGTGGTTCCAGATGGAGAAATTGACCAGCTTGCTCTCCTCTTTCAGGCAGCCGAGCCAGCCGTCCGGGCGGATGCCCTTTTCGATGCCCTCAATGACGGTGAGGCCGTTTTGGTAGGCGCGCTCGTCGTGGTCGACGGCATAACGGCGGGCGCAGAGGTCGAGATATTTTCCGGCAAATTCCGGCTCGGCGTTCCAGTCGTCGCCGACGATGGAGTAGACCCCGGCGTGCACCGCAGCTTTGATGCGCTCATAATAATTCTTACGGACTTTTTCGTAGGCGCCGCCGAGCAAGCCGCCATTCAGTCTGGTCATAGTATCACCTCAGAAATTTCTTTTCATCATCTTATCATGCGCCATGACGTTTGTCAAGGAAGGCGTGCGACGAGCTTGCCGCCGTTTTCCTTCAGCCAGCCGTGCGCCGCGTCGTAATCCGGGAAAACGCTCCGAACGAGGGCATAAAAGCGCGGGGAGTGGTTCATTTCCCGGAGATGGCATAATTCGTGCACCACGACGCTGTCGAGGACCTCGGGCGGCGCAAGAAGCAGGAGGCAGTTGAAGCGAAGATTCCCTTTCGCGGAGCAGCTTCCCCAGCGGGATCTCTGGCTCCCGACGCCGATGTGCCGATATTCCACGCCGAGGAGCGGCGCAAAGTGGCGGGCACGCGATTCAAAGACCGGGAGCGCCTCCTTTTTGAGGGAGGCGAGCTCCTCTTCGTTAAGGCGCGGAACGGCGTTTTCCGCCATGCGCCTTTCGCGGATATCTTCGATCTGCGGGGCGCAGGCGGAAAGGAAGCGCTCGATCTCGCGCATGGGCGCTCTTCGCGGGGCACGGACGACGACGCTGCCGTCGCGTTCCACCCGAACGGAAACGGTTTTGCGGTCAGAACGGATGATCTTCACGTTTTCCACGGTTTTCCTCTTTCTGTCGTAAAAAAACGGCGTGTGCAAGGTACTTGCACACGCATTTCTGACTTTTTCAGGGTCTCAGATCTTGCTGGAGATATAATCGACCATGCCGCCGACGGTGGAAACCTTTTCCACATCGCCTTCCGGGATCTCAATGCCGAACTCTTCTTCAACGGCCATAATGAGCTCAACGACATCGAGGGAGTCGATGTTCAGGTCATCGATCAGGCTGGCGTCCATGGTAATATCGTTTTCGTCGATACCAAGGTTATCGCAGAGAAGTTCCTTCACCTTTTCAAAAATCAATTTGTACACCCCCTCGTAATTGTGGTATCAGATCCTTATAGGATACGACTGTATTATAATGTGGCAGATGACCTTTGTCAAGGGCTATTCTGAAAAAAAGATGAGGTTCCAGAGGACGGAACCGAAGGCCGCGGCAAAGTCGCCTATGAGGGCGGCGAAAAGCACCCGCCCGGCGTAGGGATTCTTTTTCCCGCCGAGGTAGAGGCCTGTGACGTAGAAGGTGGTCTCGCCCGCGGCAAGGGCGGTGGCGGCGATGCGCCCGGCGAACGAATCGGGCCCGTGGACGGTGACGGCGTCCTCCGCCGCGGCCAGAGCGGCGCTCCCGGAAAAGGGGCGGAGAAGAAAGACCGTGAGGACGTCGCCCGGAATGCCGAAACGCGAGAAGAGGGGGGCGAGGAGCGAGGCGATGAGATCGAATACGCCGGCCCGCCGTGCCATGGTGACAAAGGCCAGGAGCGGGATCAGCGCTTTCGCCATGCCGTAAGCGGTTTTCAGGCCGCGCTCCGCCCCGTCGGTGAAGGCGGAAAACACATCCTGCCCTCGGAATACGGCGGCGGAGGCGAGGGTCATGAGGAGTGGGACGAGAAGATCAGCCACGGCGGGAGAGGAGGCGGAAGGTCAGAAAGGCCGCCATAAGCGAGAAAAAGGAGGCGAAAAGCACGCCGGGGAGGATATCCATGGGTCTTTCCGCCCCGTGCGAGGCGCGCATGGCCGCCGCCGTGAGCGGGATGAGCTGGATGGAGGAGGCGTTCAGAAGCGTGAGCCGCGCCGCGGCAGAATCGTCGCCCGCGCTTTCGAGCATTCCCGCCGCGCGGAGTCCGGCGGGCGTCGCCGCGTTCCCGATGCCGAGGAGGTTGGAGGAGATGTTTTCCGAAAGAGAGGCGAGAAGCGGCGCTTCGGTCGACCGCGGGCGGATGAAAAGCGTGATCAGCGGATGAATGACCTTCGTGATGAGGCGCGAGACGCCGGAACCCAGAAAGACCCCCGAGACGCCGCTCCAGAGGCAGACCGGCCCCGCGAGAAGCACGACAAGCGCGA
>JAKSPX010000013.1 GCA_024404415.1 Clostridia bacterium
GTTCGCAAACTGGTTTGTACCCACAGCCAACGCTGCGGCGCTGGCTCGGAATGACGGGGGCTTGTGCATTTGGCGATGGCCCTTTTTGTTTTTATAAGAGGTTTTCTATCCAGTTTTTCAGATCTTCAAATACCGTTTTGTAGTCAAGCTCGTTTAAGATCTCGTGGCGGTCGCCCTGATAAAGCTTCATTTCGACGTTGGTCAGACCTGCGGCGAGGTAGCCTTCATAGGCCTTTTTCACGCCTTTGCCGGACTGCCCGACCGGGTCGTCGCTGCCGGAGACCAAAAGAAGCGGGAGGTCTTTCGGCGTTTTTTCGATGTTCGCGGGCTTCTGGATGGCCTCAATCACCGAGAAGAGGTGATAAAAGCCGTCGAGCGTGAATTTGTAGGTGCACCACGGGTCGTGAATGTATTTATCGACGATGCTTTCATCCTTGGTGAGCCAGTCGCAGGGGGTGCGGGCGGGCTCAAAGGCCTTGTTGTTGGAGGAGAAGGCCATGGAATCCACCAGTTTCGAGCGGTGGCGCCAGCCTTTGAAGAGGGCGATCAGGCGGCAGATCAGCTTGCCGGCTTTGAGAGCCGCCGTCGGCTGGCTGCCGGTGCCCATGATGATCGCGCCTTTCAGACCCTCGGCATAGTGCATGAGGTAGAAGCGCGAGAGGAAGGAACCCATGCTGTGGCCCATGAGGAAATAGGGGACGCCGGGATATTGCTCCGTGACGAGCTCCCGGAGGGTGTGCATATCCCGGGTGACGATGTCCAACCCGCCGGGATGCTTGAAATAGCCGTGATCTTCGTCCGACGTGACCGAGCGGCCGTGCCCCAAATGGTCGTTGCCGACGACCAGAATGCCGTTGGCGGAGAGATATTCCGCGAAGCGGGCGTAGCGGCCGATGTATTCGACCATGCCGTGGCTGATCTGCAAAATGGCCTTGATATCGCCCTCGGGCGTCCACGAGGTCGCGTAGATCAGGGTTTTCCCGTCGGAGGAGAGAAAGGTGAAATCGTTTTTCATACGTTACTCCTTTTCTATCGTTTCGATCCAGAGGTGCATCTGGTTGCAGGTGCCGCACCACACGCCGGGAAGCGGATCGCGGTAGTTCTCGGAATATTCCACCAGCGCGCGGTTTTTGCCGTCGGGGCAGGCGATGACGAGGTTATTCGAGTAGAAGCAGGCGGGGCGTCCGTCCACCAATATGGTGCCTTCGTCCCAGTGCATGCCGTCGGCGGAGGTGTAGAAGACGAATGCGCCGCTCCCGGCTTCGTTTTCGCCCGCACGGCCGTGGAGGATATACTGCCCGTCGAGGATCATGACTTGCGGGTTGCGGATCTTGTTTGCCACGTAGGAAAGCTCCGGCTTTTCCCAGGTCTTGCCGCCGTCGAAGGTCTTGACGGTGTCCATGTTATACTGGTCTTCGACGTTATAGAGGTAGGCGGTGATGCTGCCGTCCGGGTTTTCGATCAGGTTGCCGTAGCCGTTCTTGCCGCCGTCACCGATGGGGAGTTTAGATACCTCCTCAAAGGTCTTGCCGCAATCGGTGCTTTTATAAAAGCGGTAGGCTTCCCCCAAGAATTCCTTTCCGCAACACTGGAGGACGTAGATCACGCCGTCCTTTAAGATCGCGTCGTAGATGCGGCCGCGGTAGGGGGAGAATTCCCTGGGTTCGCCCCACGTCTCGCCGCCGTCTTCGGAACGGACGTAATAGGGCGTGAGGTAGGGCTCGTAGCAGATCTCCCGCTCGGTACTGCCGCGGACGCAGAAGGCGGTGATGCTGCCGTCGGGCGCGGTGATGACTTTTTCGACCCCGACGATGAAGAGACCTTCCATCAAAGCGTCCCACGAGAAGGGGAAGGTGCGCGGGGCGGAGAAAGTCTTGCCGTAATCCTCCGAAAAACGGTATTCCATGTAGCCGAAGCCGGAGTGTCCGCCGCAGCGCTTGGCAGAGGTGTTGGGGCTGAAGTCGATGATCTTCCCCGGCGCGATCTCCGAAAGGCCGTGGCCGACGTGACCGCTGCGGCCTTCTTTTTCGCGGTCGCAGAAGATCTCGGGCTCGCTGAGGTGAATATCGTGTACGACGCCGTGAATGATCTGTTCGTGGATGAGCATTTTCATGAGGTATGACCTTCTTTTTTATGTAGTCGTCAGAGGAAGAGGCAGGTGCCGATAAAGCAGAGGATGACGCTGAAGATCAGCTTTTTGGAGACTTTTTCCTTGAAAAAGAGCATCCCGGCGATGGTGGAAAGCACGATGGAGCCGCCGGTGATGAAGGGATATAATACCGAGGCCGGAAGGCGGGATGCGCCGAGGAGCTGGAGCATATAGGAAAGGCCCGATACGAAGGCCGAGGCGATCGTGATGAGGAGAACGGTCTTGGAGGCGGAGGAAGGCTTTTTATCTTCATTTTCTTTGTTGAAGGCGCGGAAGAGAAGAAACGTCAGCCCGGAGAGGATCACTTTCATGATGCCGGTGTAGATGACGAATTCGTTGGCCGAGACCGGGGAGTGGACAAGGTCGATCTGGTGGAGCTTGGAGACCACGCTGACAAAGCCGTTGAGGATAAAGACCGCCGCGCAGTAAAGGATCAGCTTGCCGTCGATTTTTCCTTCCGCCATGTTGGAGGAGACGACGGCGACGAGAATGAGGATCAGGCCGACCAGACGAAGAACGGAGAAATCCTCGTGCAAGAAGAGCAGGCCGTAGACGTAGGGAATGGTCATGCCGCCGGACATGAGGGCGAGGGTGTAGTAAGCCATGTTGCCGGTTTTGAGGATGCGGAAGCCGATGAGGCTATATAGGATGCAGAGCGAGGACATGGCGGCGGCCATCAGAACCGAGAAAAGCGAGAAATGGAGCCTGCAGCCGTTTATGAAGAAGAAAATGACGGCGGTGAAAAGGCCGATGAGGACGTTGAAGACGAGACCGGTCGTAAAGGCGGTACCCATGCGCTTCTGGTAGAGCTTCTGGAGGGAAAAATCCACCGCGAGCAATAACACGGCCGCCGTGACCATCAGATAGGATTGCATAAGCTTGACTCCTTTGAAAAACAGGTGATACCCCTATTATACCGATTTCCGCGCGGATTGCAAGATGATCCCGGCTTGAAACGGGGCAAAAGATATGCTATACTGTCAAAAAAAGTCGATGCGGAGGACGGAATGGAAAAAGACATTTACCAAAGCTATCTGGATATCCTCAGAGAGGAACTGGTCCCGGCTATGGGCTGTACCGAGCCGATCGCGGTCGCCTATGCGGGGGCGCTGGCGCGGGAGGCACTCGGAAAGCTCCCGGAAAAGGTTTGCCTGACGGTAAGCGGCAATATCGTGAAGAATGTCAAGAGCGTCATCGTGCCGCACACCGGCGGCCGCAGGGGACTCCGCACGGCGGTGGCGGCGGGCATCGTGTATGGCAATGCCGCGCGTGAGCTGGAGGTGCTGGCGGATGCGTCGGAGGAGGAGATCGCCGGATTGGATGATTTTCTCGCAAAGACAGACCTCTCCGTCGGGGAATCGGATGCGAAAAATCCCTTTGACATCCGCATTCGTGTGGCGGCGGGGGCGGATTCCGCCTTCGTCCGCATCATCGGCCACCACACCAACGTGGTGATCGTCGAGAAAAACGGCGAAAGACGGGTGGACAAGCCGTTTCGGGATGAAGCGGTGTCCCCCGCGGCGAATCGGGAGCTTCTGAATGTGGCGGACATCGTCCGTTTCGCCGACGAAGTGGCGGTCGGGGACGTGGAAGCGCTCCTGAAAAGGCAGATCGAATTGAATATGGCCATCGCGTCGGAAGGCCTTCGCCATCCCTACGGGGCGGATATCGGAAAGATCCTTTTGAAATCCTATGGTGACAGCGTGCAGAACCGCGCCAAAGCCTGGGCGGCAGCCGGGTCGGACGCGAGGATGAACGGCTGTGAGCTCCCCGTCGTCATCAATTCCGGCAGCGGCAATCAGGGCATGACCGCTTCGGTGCCGGTGATTGTCTACGCAAAGGAGCTCGGCGTGTCGGAGGAGCTTCTTTACCGGGCACTGGTGGTCTCCAACCTCATTACGATCCATTTGAAGACCGGCATCGGCAGCCTCTCCGCTTATTGCGGTGCGACCAGCGCGGGCGCCGGGGCAGGCGCGGGAATCTGCTATCTTTATGGCGGAAAGTATGACGAGATCGCCCACACGGTGGTCAATGCGTTGGCCATCAATTCCGGCATGATCTGCGACGGCGCGAAAGCGAGCTGCGCGGCCAAGATCGCCTCGGCGGTGGAGGCGGGCTTGCTCGGCTGGCAGATGTACCGCAATGCAAGCGAATTTGTCGGCGGCGACGGCATCGTGGTCAAAGGCGTCGAAAACACCATCCGCGCGGTCAGTCAGGTCGCACGCGAAGGGATGCGCTCCACCGACGACGAGATCATACGCCTCATGATGAAGACTTGAAAAAGCGACCCTCGCGCCAAAGTTGGCGTGAGGGTCTTATGTTTACATCTCAAAATAGGTGGCGATGAGGGACATCATGAATTCCAGACCCGGCTTGAGGCTTTCGATGTCGCACCATTCGCCGACCGTGTGCGCGCCGCCGCTTTTGGTCGAGCCGACGCAGACCGCCGGGATGCCCTTGAAGAGCGGGTAGTTGGCGTCGGTGGAGCCTGCGTGAAGGTGGGTCTCGTACCCGAGAGCGGCGTAGCATTTTTTCACGCGGTCGATCAATGCCTGATGGCGCGCAGGGTCGACTTTGCCGCTGCAGGGGCGTTCGCCGAGGAGGTCGACGGTGATCTTCACGCCGGTCGCCTCATAAGCCGCGATGACTTTTTTGAACATATTCCGCATGTTCTCCATGCATTCGAGGTCGTCGGAACGGTATTCATAGAGCATTTCGCACGACTGGGCGATGGTGTTGACCGAGGTGCCGCCCGAGATGCCGCCGACGTTGTAGGTGGTCCTGCTGCCGTCCTTCTCGGGCACCTTGACCGAGTAGAGGGTCTCGATCAGGGAGGCCATGACGCGGATGGCGTTGCGGTTGCCGAAATTGCCGTAGGAGTGGCCGCCCTCGGTCTCGACCGTGACCTTGTAGCGGTCGGAGCCGACGGCGCGGCTGCAGCAGCCGCCGAGGTCACCGTCAAAGGTGATGAAATCCTTAATGCGGTCGCCGTAGGTGTCGACAATGGCGCGGGAGCCCTTGAGGTTGCCGAGCCCCTCCTCGCAGGAATTGGCGACGAAGAGGACGCCGCATTTGGGGGTGAGAGCATTCTTTATAAAATAGCGCGCCGCGAGCATGAGCTGGGCGAGGCGGGCGGTGTCGTCGCTGATGCCGGGGCAGTAAAAGCGCCCGTTTTCCTCGCGGAGGTCAAGCGGCACGTCCTCGGAAAAAACCAGGTCGGTGTGCGCCATGACGACGACAAGGTCGTTATCCGCGGTCACATGGTACGGCCAGATGACGTTTTTCGCGTAGTCGACGAAGATATTTTCGCCTCCGTTGGCCTCCATCCATGCCTTGACGAAGGCGACGCGCTTATCCTCGTGGTGCGAGGGCGCGGGGATGACGGCAAGCGTGCGGAGAAGGTCTTTTAATTCCTCGTGACACAGGACGGAATATTCTTTGAAATCAGACATGACGATGCCTCCGTAAACGATTGATAGAGGTATTGTATAGAAATCCGGATTGCTTGTCAAGATGCTTGCATAAAGGAGCGGATAATGTTATACTGAGAAAAAAAGAAAGAAGGATAAAAGAATGGAGCTTTCCCAAAAAGATATTGCCGTATTGCGTGAAGTCGCGTCAAAATACATGGGCTATGCCACCCTTCCCGTGCAGGACGAAAAGCGCCGCCTCTGGAGATGCCTGAACGCAGGCCACATGGAAAAGCCGCTGGTCACCATCGACCAGATGCCCTGGAACGAATTGGACGTGGATGGGAGCTTGACTTGCAGGGTCGAAAACCCCTATTTCCGCCGCGTGGAAGAGTGGATGCGTATGGAGACCTACAAGTGGGAGCACCTCCCGGTCGACATGGTGCTGAATCCCTATATCCTCCTGCCGCGCCCGATCCGGAATACCGGCTACGGCGTTTCAAACATGGTGCATACGCTCGCCACCGATCCGCAAAACTCCGTGGTCGCCAGCAGTTTGATAACCAGTTCGAGGAAAGGGAGGATGTCGAGAAGATCAAGGATCCGGTCATCACCATTGACCGCGATCTGGAAAAGGACATCATCGAGACGGCCAACATGGTCTTTGCGGGCATCGCCCCCGGTGAAAATGCAGGGCATCATCATGCACCTCGGCCTCTGGGACGCCATTACCCAGTGGATGGGCGTGACCAACTGCTATATCGAGCTGATGGATCGCCCGGAGCTGATGCACGCCATCATGGACCGGCTGACCAACGCCGCCATCGCGGGTGTGAAGCAGATCAACGAGCTTGGCCTTTATGATATCAACACCAATATGTGCCATGCTCCTATACCTTCGGCGACCTCCCGGGTGATACCTGCGATAAGGATAATCCCACCACCAAAGACGGGTGGGCGTTCGGCCTTGCCCAGCTTTTCTCCTCGGTCTCCCCGGCCATCACCGCCGAATTCGAGGTGCCCTATATGCAGCGCCTCTTCCCGTATTTCGGCGCGATCTATTATGGATGCTGCGACCGCCTCGATGACCGGCTCGATATCATTTACCGTATGCCCGGCATCCGCAAGATCTCCTGCAGCCCGTGGAGCGACAGGAAAAGTTCGCCGAAAAGCTCGACCCGAAATACATCATGTCCAATAAACCCAACCCGGCGCTCCTTGCGGGCGACGTGTTTGACGAGGAAGAGGTCAGAAAGGATCTCCGCCGCACCATCAAGGCGGCCAGATCCAATGGATTGAACCTCGAAATGCTCTTAAAAGACATCAGCACGGTGAAATACGAGCCGCAGAGACTCTGGAGATGGGCGGAGATCGCCGCCGAAGAAACCGCGAACGCAGCGCTGTAAAAAAGTTAGGAGTGAGGAATGAGGAGTTAGGAGTTAAATCCGCAGCAACTCACTTCTCACTCATAATATTCATATCAAGGAGGTACATGGATTATGCTGAAAGATCGGCTCGACGTCCGCATTTATGAAAACCGCACGCTGATGGGCGAAGCGGCCGCAAAGGACATTGCTTCTGCCATGCGGAAGCTGCTCGCGGAAAAGGAGGAGATCAACATGATCTTCGCCGCCGCGCCGTCGCAGCTCGATATGCTCGTTTCTTTGTGTGAAGCCGAGGGCATCGCGTGGAAAAGAGTCAACGCCTTCCACATGGATGAGTACGTCGGCATTACGCATGATGCGCCGCAGGGCTTCGCCAATTTCCTCAAACGCTATCTTTTTGATAAAAAGCCCTTCAAATCGGTGAATTTATTAAACTGCGAAGCCGGAGACGCGGCGGAGGAGTGCTTGCGCTATGAGGCGCTTCTGAAAGCTTACCCCACCGACATCGTCTGCCTCGGCATCGGGGAAAACGGGCACATCGCCTTCAATGACCCGCACGTGGCGAAGTTTGACGATCCGAAGATGGTCAAGGTGGTCGATCTCGACGAAAAATGCCGCAATCAGCAGGTCAACGACGGCTGTTTTGCGAAAATCGACGAGGTGCCGCGCTATGCCATGACCGTGACCATCCCGGCACTGGTGAAAGCGCCGTATCTCTTCTGCGTGGTGCCCGCCGCGACCAAGGCGGACGCGGTCTATAAAACGGTGATGGGCGAGATCACCGAAGCGTGCCCCGCGAGCATTCTGCGCACACGCGAAAACGCCGTGCTCTATGGCGACAGCGCAAGCGGCGCACGGCTCCCGGAGGAATACCGCGTATGAAATCACTCGGCATCGCCTTTGCGGGCTTCCGCCATGCCCACATTTTCGGCCTTTACAATCTGGCGGAGAAACGGGACGACTTAAAGATCGTCGGCGCGTGGGAAGATGATGGAACTTCGCGGAAGGCGGCGGAGGAAAAGGGCGTCATCTTCAGATTTAAGACGTATGAAGATCTGCTTTCCGACCCGGCGGTCGATATCGTCGCCATCGGGGATTACTATGCCGCGCGCGGGGAGTTGGCGATCGCCGCTTTACGGGCAGGCAAGCACGTTCTTGCGGATAAGCCGCTCTGTTCTTCACGAAAAGAGTGGGAAACCATCCGGGAAGAACGGGAAAAAAGCGGCCTGACCGTCGGCATTATGCTGGATCTCGCGGATAATGCGAATTTTCACGCGGCAGCGGAAGCGATCCGAGAAGGCACGCTTGGGAAGATCAACAACATCGCCTTTGAAGGCCAGCATCCGCTTTTATACGGCACCCGCCCGGGCTGGTATTTCGAAAAAGGAAAGTACGGCGGTGTGGTGAACGACATCGCGATCCACGGGATCGATTTTGTCCGTACTCTGACGGGAAGCGGTGTGGAAGAGGTCATCGGGGCGCGGTCGTGGAATTTCTATGCCAAAGAAGTTCCGCATTTCAAGGACAGTGCCCAGTTTATCCTGAAGATGGCGTCGGGAGCCGGCTTGATCGCGGACGTCTCCTATTCCGCGCCTGATACGCAGGGGTATTCCCTGCCCGCTTACTGGCATTTCCGTGTCTGGGGTGAAAAAGGCATGATGGAATGGAGTTATTCATCGGACGGCGTCACGTTCTATCCGGCGGGCGAAAACGGCGGACGGAAGCTTTCGGGTCTGCCGCCGGAAAAAAACTATCTCGATCGGTTTCTTGCCGCTGTCAGGACACGGGATGACGCATACAGCGAGGCTATGCTCCGCGCAACCGAGGATACGCTCGGTATTCAGGAAAAAGCCGAATAAAAAGAATCACGGCTATGCCCGAACAGGCATAGCCGCTTTTTTTATCGATAAATGACGTGGAGCTCGCATTTTTCAAGCTCAACGGTGGCAAGATTGGGGTAATTGGGCGCGCGGAGGACGGAGGCGGTGATCTCGTTTGAACCCTGAATCACGTCGGCGGGGGTGAGGGGACAGCGGATGCGTGTGAAGCGCTCCTCGCGCGGCGGGAGGTAGATCGGATGGTAACCGGAGACAAATTCCTTTTGGAGCGGGCGAAGCTCCTTATCCTCTGAGGAATCGTCGCGCACGCCCGTGATCGGCTTCCCGTTGAAGGTGAGTTTGACCTCATCCTTTGGCAAAACGCCGTAGAGCAGGATATCGAGGTAACAATTATCGACCGTGTCGGCCTTTTCGGCGACGGGATCCAAGGCACGGAGGTGGACAGTCTCGGCTTTTCCGTTGTTTTTCAGGATGGCAGGCAGTTCCTTCTTTTTATTGTTGTTGGCGCCGCCGTTTTCCCACGGGTAGCCGCCCTTTCTCTCGGTGACGTAGGTCTTGGAGCGGGCGGAAAGCGCCTCCGGTTCGCCGACGAGGGGCAAAACTTCCTCAAAAAGCGCATGCGGGAAGGGGCGGAAGGCTTCGGCGGCCGTCTTTTCGTAAATATCCTGATGACAGGCGTAGAGGTTGAAAAGGGTGATGCCGTCGGCGCCGTCTGCCCACCAGTTGGCATAAACGCCGCAAAGGACCTCGGGCGACGGGTCGGCGTAGGCGTCGGACTGGTGGTGCGCGTCAAAGCAGGGGAAGAGCTGCACCTTGCCCTCGGTCTCGCGCCGGAACCCTTTGAGGTCGACGGTAAAGCTGCGGGAGCCGACGGTGAGCGAATCGACGATAGATTCCTTTGCCCATGTACCGACATCGAGACCGTCCTCATGGCAGGCTTCGATGGATTCGGGGACGCGGGCGGAAAGCATGATCGGGTGCCCCCATTTTTCCTCGGCGGCGAGCGTCATCTCTCTCAACTCGCGGAGAAAATCGGTGACGTGTTCCCGAAGCTCCCATTGCCTGCCCGGCTCCAAAAAGGGCGTATGACGGCAGAAATCCAGCGAATAACCGTCAAAATCGTAGTTTTCAATGATCTCGCGGAAGGCTTTGAGCTTTTGCCGGCGCATCCCCGGGGATGCAAAATCTGACATCTGCGTCCAGTCGTTGATGTAATATTCCGGGTGCGAG
Organism: Clostridia bacterium; assembly: GCA_024404415.1. Taxonomy (GTDB): domain Bacteria; phylum Bacillota; class Clostridia; order Oscillospirales; family QAMX01; genus RUG11797. The sequence continues at coordinate 10,013 of JAKSPX010000013.1, forward strand.
ACGCGCAGAGGCTCCTCGCCGCCGATGGGCGGCCCCGAGACGCGGTGGGAAAGGTAACACTCGATGCCGCGCTCATGGCATCCCGCGATAAATTCGTCATAAAGGTCGGCCCCTTCCGCCCAAAGTGATTGATAGATCGGTGTATCGTCCATGGGGAAGGAGGTACGGCGGCAGAAAGCGATCTGATCGGACATGAAGGCGTCCCAATAGATGGTCGTCACGTTTTTTAAGACCGTGTCGATGTAGTCCCAGAGACGGAGCCGGTAGGCCTCCGTCAGACTCATGCCTTCCGGGGCTTTGAGCCCGCCGCATTCGATGGCGACGGTGTGCGCGTCGTAATGCAGAACGGTGCATCTTTTCTTCGACGCGGCCAGCTTATGTTCGGCTGTGAGGAAAAACGACATACGGATCCCTGCTTTCCGATATTTTTCTTATTGTACCATAGAAAAAATCGTCCCGCAAGGGCAAAATACCCCTTGCAGACGGCATAATAATGTGATATCATAAATGATATAATATCATCCGAAAGAATAGGAGAGATGGTCATGAGGAATCCGGTTCTGGCGATGCTCGTAAGCTCGCTTTTGGGGTATCTGGTCGGCACGGCAAACCCTTCTTATCTCTTTGCCCGCCGCCGGGGCTTTGACATCCGGGACGAGGGCTCGGGCAACGCAGGCGGCTCCAACGCGCTCATCACCATGGGCAAGACGGTCGGCATCTTTTGCATGCTCCTGGATATTCTGAAAGCCTATCTCACGATGAAGCTCACCTCTTCACTTTTCCCCGCGGTACGGATGGTCTTCCCGGTCACGGCGGTCGCGCTGGTCATCGGGCACATTTTCCCGGTCTGGCTCTCCTTCCGCGGCGGAAAGGGGCTTGCCTGCCTCGGCGGCATCCTTCTCGCCTTTTCTCCGACGGTGTTCCTCTGCCTGCTTTTAGCGGAGGCGGTCATCCTCTTTGTCACGAAATATCTCTGCTTTGTGCCGATCACGGCGTCCTTGATCTTCCCGCCCATCTATTTTGCCGTCACGGGGCACGGCTGGGGCGCGGTTTTCCTGATGACCATCCCCATCGTCATGGTCCAGAAGCACCTCATCAACCTCAGACGCATCAAAAATGGCACTGAAATGCGCATCAGCTACCTCTGGAAACGGGAATCGGAGGAGAAACGTGTTCGTGAGGCGTCAGAACACGCCGAATAGATGAAATAACAAGCGAGAGGCAGCCCATCAAGCCCGCAGGACTGCCTCTTCTTTATATATGTACCGGACAGGTTGATCAAATGCCGACGGAGGAAGCTTCTCTGACTGCGGCGCGCATCCGGCAGGAGGTGACGCCCGATACCGTTTCGCCGTCGATCTGCAGAGCGGTCGGCCGGTCGAAGGTGACAGTGATATCCCGCCCCTTCAGAACGGTCACCATTTTGGTGTGTTTTACGTGTTCCCCTTTGAAAATGGAAGGGAAGACGGCCAGTGCGCGGAGCTTCCCGGCGCTGTGCATGACCATGGTGGAAACGGAAGGCGGCTCGGCAAGGCGATCCTGATCGGGCGTGGGCATCATGCCGCCGCCGTAGAAGCGTCCGTTCATGGTCGGCGCCAGCCATACGCGGCGGAAGGAATATTCTTTTCCGTCGACAGTGACCGAGGCACTCCGCGGTTTGAAATGGAATAACAGCCCCTTGATGGCGATCATTGCGTAGTTGATCGGCTTATCGGACTCTTTGCGAAGCTTGTCTCCGACCTCACAGCAGTACCCGTCGATTCCGAAGCCGACGCCGTTAAGAAAGAGATATTCCTTCCCATTGACGGTTACCATGGGAAGGTCCCGGATATACGGCGTGAGAGGAATGAGCTGTGCGGTGTCCTTACCTGTAATGTCACGTTGAAAATCGTTGCCGCTGCCGCAGGCGCAGTAATATAATGCCTCCGGGAGTGAAAGCCAGCGGGTCTGATTGAGGAAACGGTTAAGCGTTCCGTCGCCGCCGCTGATGACAATCTGCGCTTCTTCGGGAAGCGACGCAAAAAAGGCTTCATAATCGGTGATGGAGGTCATGTCGACCAGCTTATAATCGCCCGCAAATGCCCCGCAGAGTTTTTCGGCATGATTTCGAAATGCACCGTTTCCAGCATAAGGGTTATATAATACGTAATAAACCTTTATAAGCCGTCCCGTCTTTCGTTCAATAGTATAATTCACTATACAATAGACAGTCCGGTTTGAAAATGGACAGATTCAGACGTGTGTCTGAAAATTGGACATGTGACCAATAATGCCCGAATCAGGTTTTTATTCCTGCGACAATTGGAGCATTCTGGCGATCTCGATCATCCGTTCCCGGCGGGCAAAAAGCAGACTGCGCACGGTCTTGGTGCGGTCTTCCTCCATGTCATTATTGAGCCAGTCGATGAAGAAGCCAAAGCAGGCGCATTTATAATAATCGATGATGGCGTTTTTGGTCGGCAGATCGATTTCGGCGTCGCCGGAGGTGAAGACGGCGTCGGCATATATGGAAATGAAATAGCGGCAGGTATCCATCAGATGCTTTTCAAACATCTCACGGTTGGCAGAACGGTAGATGTGCATGATGGCGCGCCGATGCTCAGATGCGTAGTTGACAATGGCGTCATAGCATTCCAGAAATGAATGCAGTGTCGGATATTTCCTGACCAGCGAGTCGGCGCTTTCCCGGACGATCTCTTCTATGAGCGCGGGGAGGTCCTGAAAGTGGTAATAAAATGTGTTGCGGTTGATACCACATTTCTCAACTAATTCTTTTACGGTGATCTCACTATAAGGTTTTTCTTCCAGAAGGCGGATAAAGGTCTCCTTAATGATCTGTCGCGTGAAGCCGGACATGAGGATACTCCTTTCGGCGGATATAAAGGCTTGCATTTACGATAACCGACTATATTATATCATTGACGGCGGAGGGCTTGCAATGCTATACTGAAAGAAAAAGAACGGAGGAATTGATTGTGCATGATATGATGACGGCTCTGGTCACGGGCGCCGACCGCGGACTCGGGCTTTCCGTCACCAAAGGTCTCCTCAGAAATGGATGGCGCGTCTTCGCCGGGCGCATCCTCGGGGATTACACGCTCTTGGATGACCTGAAAAAGGAGTGGCCCGACGCACTTTACCCCGTGTGGCTCGACGTTTCCAAAGAAGAGGATATCCTCGCCGTGAGAGACGAGATCGAAAAAATCGCGGGTAAGCTCGATCTCTACGTCAACAACGCCGCTTTGATGGGCAGCAACGGCTGCGCCGAGATCGGCGGAGAAAATCCCGTCAATTACGAGGATATGGAGAAATCCTTCCGCATCAACTCCCTCGCCGCGCCGGTCATCGTGGATCGGATGCTGCCGCTACTTGAAAAAGGGGAGATGAAACGCCTCTTTTTCACCTCCAGCGAGATCTCCAGCGTCCGCCTGATGGCGCGCGTCGGTGATATGCGCTACGCCATGACCAAAACGGCCCTGAACCTCGGCGTGCGGATGCTCTTCACCAGCCTGCGCCCCAAGGGTTACACCTTCCGCCTCTATCAACCCGGCTGGATGAAGCGCGTCATGCCCGACGGCAGCCGCGCCGCAGGCGCGATGGTTGACCCGGATGACTCGGCCGAGGAGGCGCTCCGCCAGATGCTCACCGACCGCTATGACGAGGACCGGCTGGTGCTGGTCGATTATCTTGGCCACGAGCTTTCGTTCTGAGGAGGCGGAGAGATGAAAAAAGTGTATTTTACAAGGATCGAAAAGGATTTTGAGTGCGCGCTCGCTTCTCTTTTTGAAAAAGAAGGCTATGAGGTCACGCTTGAGCCGGAAGAGGGCATCGAGCTCTTTATCGACACCACCGACGACGCTGTTATAGGTGATGACAGAGCG
>JAKSPX010000130.1 GCA_024404415.1 Clostridia bacterium
TCCCAACCTCCGCGCGGCGGGCATCGACACCATCTGCTTCAATTTCATGGCGCACCTCATCGGCCTTTACACCTCGCTTGGGATCGACGTACCCATCCGCGTCGACCACGTCCCGACCATGGCGAGCGACAACAATTCCCTCCCCGGGTATTCCACCACGGGCAGGCTCATCGCCATCGGGTACCTGAAGGGGCTATTGGAAAGGGCGAAATAAAAATAAGCTGTCTTGCAGAAGATGCAAGGCAGCTTTATTATTGCTTTCGTTATGGCTCCCCCTTTCAAGGTTAAGCACAAATCCGGCAGGACGTACGATAAGAAAATGCGGGAGCCTGATAGGCTCCCCTACGGGATGGTACGTTCACGTCATCCGTCGAAGGCGGATTTCATCCACCGTAAGGTGGATTTCATCATGCAATGATTTCATCCCCGCGAGGGGATTTCATTTGGTTGCCGGGATCTGCGCCGACAAAGACGGCGCGATGTGGGCATCGCGCCCTACGGGTATGGTATCAGTTTCTTGCAGGGTCGAACGGAAATCCGATGGCTTCCCCTACCGGAACATTCTAAATTAAAAACGCTGCTTTGCAGGATTTGCAAGGCAGCTTTCATATTGCTTTCGTTAAGGCTTCCACTTTGGGGGAGCCTTTTATAGGTAGAAAAACAAAATCGGACGTGGTTTCACGTCCGATTTTGCCTGTATAAAAATGACTTATTTATACTTCTTTTTGCGCGCCGCTTCCGACTTCTTTCTCCGTTTCACGCTCGGGCTCTCATAATGTTCGCGCTTGCGGAGTTCGGAAAGGACACCGGACTTCGCACAACTTCTCTTGAATCTGCGAAGCGCGTTGTCAAGCGACTCATTTTCTCTGAGATGTACTTCTGACATTTTTTTCCCTCCCTCCGGAAATAGCCATACCGCGATAACCCGCGATATGGTTATTATACAACATCACGGGGTTATTGTCAATACCTAATTTTATTTTTTCGGACAATCATTCGCCGAGAAGCGCTTTGACGTCGAGACGCGGCGCTTCGTTCCAGAGACGCTCGATGGAATAGAACTCGCGCATCTCCTTACGGAAAATGTGCACCACGACGGAGCCGAAGTCCAGAAGCACCCAACTCGAGGCCTGATAGCCTTCGGTTGAAAGTGGCATCTCGCCCGCTTCCTTGCACTTGAGCTCCACTTCCTCCGCGATGGCGCGGATCTGGGTGGCGGAGTTGCCGTTGCAGATAACGAAATAATCGGCGATGGTGGTGAGTTCGTGGATGTCGAGCACTTCAATGTCGGTGGCGAGCTTGCCGTCGGCCGCCTTGAGGGCTACTTTGAGTAATTCGTTCGGTGTCATGATTTATTCCTCGCTTTTTTCGAGATAAGGTAAATATTCCTGATAGGTTTCCATGGTGTCGTGCCAGATGACCCGGCCTTTTCGCGTTTCGCGCTCGATGGTGAGCTCTGCCTCGTAGGCCGAGGCGGCTTCGAGCGAACGATAGGAAAGTCTTCTGAGCTTTTCGGTATCCTCGTCGTGGGCAAATCTTCGGGTCGGCTCGGTGAGATCGGCAAGGTAGATGACCATATCGAGTTTCGTCATCCCCGCTCTTCCCGTGGCGTGCCAGCGGATGGCCGAGGCGATGTCCTCCGGCGCATCAAAATCCCGCACGGCGCGGGCGCTTCCCGAGACGGCGTGGAGTATCTGGGGGCAATCAAGCATCCCCTCCTCCAAAAGAATACCACATTCTTTGAGGATTTGCAACTGGTCTTCCGTGGATTGTTCTTTTGTGGAATCGTGTAATAGCGCCGCCATGCGCGCTTTTTCCGGGTCGACGCCGTGCGCTCCGGCCAGTCTTTCGGCCTCCCCCACCACACCGAGGATATGGCTCATGCGGTATTCCGAAAGCTCGGCTTTCAATATCCGAAGGATCTCTTCTTCGCTTTTCATCGGTAAAGCCCCTTCTTTCGGATATAGTCTGCCACGTCCCCTGAAAGCAGCCGCGGCGCGTCCCCTTTCCGGATGGCCTCCCGGATCTCGCTTGAGGAGATCTCCACGACGGGGTTTTGGAGGATGGTCACACGCGCGCCGAAATTCTCCTGATAGCGCCCGGCGCAGAGAAGCATTTCCTCCCGCTCATCAAAGTCGCGCGGGGCGGCGGCGACCGACGCAAGCGAGAAGATGACCTCCGACTCGTGCCACCGATCCAGGGTCAGAAACATATCTCCGCCCACGGTCAGGATGAGGTCACACGCGGGATATTCTGCCTTGAGCGCCCGGAGGGTATCTGAGGTGTAGCTTGCGCCTTCGCGCTCGAGCTCCAGCCTGGAGACCTCCGCGCCGGGGATATCCCGCGCCATGAGGAGGGTCATTTCATACCGTTCCTCACTCGTGGCGCTTCCGGCGGGAAGGACCTTGTGCGGCGGGATGCCCGCGGGCATGAGGATGAGCTTATCCGGCCTCAGTTCCTCCACGACGGCGTTCGCAAGGCGTATATGCCCTATATGCGGCGGGTTGAAGGTCCCGCCGAAAAGAGCGATCTTCATGAAGAATGCCTCTTTTCTCAGACGTTGATGCCGATCTTGGAGTCCTTTTCCTTCTTTTTATAGAGGACGAATTTGCTGCCGATGGTGCTGACGACCACCGCGCCGGTGGCTTCGGCGAGTTCTTCCGCCGCGTCCATCGGGGAATAGTCGGAGTTTTCCAGCACGCTCAGTTTGATGAGCTCGCGCGCCTTGAGGGCGTTTTCCACCTGCAGGATGAGGTTTTCGTTGATGCCGCCCTTGCCGACCTGCAGAATGGCGGGCTCGGTGGAGGCGATGGAACGGAGCTTGGCTCTGTCTTTGCTTGTCATGTTCTTTCTCCTGAAATTACAATAGATTTTCTTCTTTCATTTTAGTCAACAGATTGGCAAATGCGCGGCCTCTGTGGGAAATGGCGTTCTTTTCCGCCATGTCCAGTTCCGCAAAGGTCTTTTTCGCCTCGGTCGAATAGAAGACCGGGTCGTAGCCGAAATGGTTGTCGCCGCGCTTTTCAAGGGTGATCTCCCCATCCACGCGCCCGACGGCGGTTATCTCGCGTCCGTCCGGGAAAACAAGCACCGCCGAGGTCTCAAAGTGTGCCCTGCGGTCTTCCTTCCCGTCCATCACGGAAAGCAGCTTTTCGCACCGCTCCCCTTCCGGGGCAAATCGCGCCGAATAGACTCCTGGCGCGCCGCCTAAAGCGTCGACGCAGAGGCCGGTGTCGTCCGCGACGGCGGGCCGCCCGGTGATCTCAGCGATCTCGCGGGCCTTCTTGCGGGCGTTTTCATAGAAGGTCTTTCCGTCCTCCACCGTCTCGTGGTTGCAATCCACGTCGCGGAGCGAGAGGATCCGGATGCCCGTGCCTTCGAATATGGCGCGCACCTCGACCAGCTTGTGCGCGTTATTCGTGGCAAATACCAGTTCTTTTTCGTTCATTCGGCAAATGACGCCTCCGCAAAGCTCGCCGCGTCGAAATCGAGCATATCCTCGATCTTTTCGCCGACGCAGATCTTCTTGACCGGGACGTCCAGCTCACGGCAGATGGCGCAGGCGATGCCGCCCTTGGCGGTGCCGTCGAGCTTGGTGAGGACGATGCCCGAGATATCGGCGGTCTTTTCAAATTCCCTTGCCTGCAAAAGACCATTCTGCCCGGTGGTGGCGTCCACGACCAGAAGCGTCTCCACGTCCGCGTCGGGAAGCTCGCGGCGGATGACGCGGTTGATCTTGGATAATTCGTTCATGAGGTTCTGCTTGTTGTGAAGTCTGCCGGCGGTGTCGCAGATGAGGATATCGGTCTTACGCGCTCTTGCTGCGTTGATCGCGTCATAGATGACGGCGGCGGGGTCGGCCCCCTCGGCGTGCTTGACGATCCCGCATCCCGCTCTCTCCGACCAGACGGTGAGCTGTTCGGCTGCGGCGGCGCGGAAGGTATCGCCCGCGGCTAAAAGGACGGACTTGCCCTCCTTGACGAAGTTCCCGGCGAGCTTTCCGATGGTGGTGGTCTTGCCGACGCCGTTGACGCCGATGACCAATATGACCGACGGGGAGGTCGAAAGCTTCAATGCGCCTTCGCCGCCCTTCAGGATGGTGCTGATGATGTCGGTGAGTTCTTCGCGGACGGCTTCCCCGTCCTTGATCTTCTTTTCCTTGATGCGGTCTCTCAATTCGTCGATGATCTCCTCCGAGAGGGATGCGCCGACGTCGGCCATGATGAGGGCGTCGGTCAGCTCCTCGAGCATATCCTCATCCACCCCGCCGAGGGAGGAAAAGATGGAGCCGAAGATGGAGCTCATGCCCTTTCTCGTTTTGGCAAGGCCTTCTTTTATTTTGCTGAAAAGTCCCATAATTTACCTCGATACGTTATGAATTTTCGCTTTCACGCGCCTTTTCCTCGTTTTCCTCCTCTGCCCACGCCTCGATGGAGAGCATATTCATGATGAGCAGCTTGGAAACGCCGGTCTCCTGCATGGTGACGCCGTAGAGGATATCGGCGTTTTCCATGGTGCCGCGGCGGTGGGTAATGACGATGAACTGCGTCTTTTCGGTGAGTTTTCTCATGTAGCGGGCGAAGCGGTAGACGTTCGCGTCATCCAGGGCCGCCTCGATCTCGTCCAGCACGCAGAAGGGCGTCGGACGGGTCTTGAGGATGGCGAAATAGAGGGCGATGGCGACGAACGCCTTCTCGCCGCCGGAAAGAAGCGAGATGGTGCGGAGATTCTTGCCCGGAAGTCTGACCACGATCTCGATGCCCGAGGTGAGCACCTCCGACGGGTCGTCCAAGCGGAGCTCCGCCGAACCGCCGCCGAAGATCTCGACGAAGGATTCGTTGAAATAGGTGTTGAGAAGCGCGAACTGCTCGGTAAAGAGGGTCGCCATTTCGCGCGTGACGTCGGCGATCATGTTGATGAGCTCTTCCTTGGATTTCTCGATGTCGCTTCTCTGGGTGGTGAGCTCCTCGTAGCGGGCCGAGACCTCCTTTAATTCCTCGATGCTCCCGACGTCGATCTCGCCGAGGGCGCGGATCTTGCCCCGGAGCTCCGAGACGCGCGAGGAGATCTTTGATCTCTCCTCCAGTCTTCCCTCCCCGACCATTTCCTCGGCCTCGCCGATGGTCAGCTCGTAGTTGTCCCAGAGGTTCTGCATGACGCGGTTTTCGTCGTCGACCAGCGCGTTCTTGCGCATTTCGAGTCTTGCGCACTCTTTTTCGAGGTCGATGATCTGCTCG
>JAKSPX010000131.1 GCA_024404415.1 Clostridia bacterium
GCCTTTTCGACAGCCTTATGCCATTTGCGGCGAGAGGCGCGCGCTGTGTCGGTATCGTGAGGAGTGAAGAGACGGTCGGAGACGCGGATGGAGGCGAGATCCTCCTTTTTCCAGAGACCGACGCCGATGCCCGCGAGGAAGGCCGCGCCGAGGGCGGTGGTCTCACGCTCGAGCGGACGGTCGACCGTCACGCCCGAGACGTCGGCTTGGAACTGCATCATCACGTCGCTTGCGCTTGCACCGCCGTCCACGCGGAGGGTGGAGATCTCCCGCCCTGCGTCGAGGCGCATGGTCTCCACAAGGTCGTTGACCTGGAAGGCGATGCCCTCCAGCGTCGCCCGGGCGACGTGGGCTTTGGTCGCGCCGCGGGTGAGGCCGAGGATGGCGCCGCGGGCGTACATATCCCAGTAGGGCGCGCCGAGCCCGGTGAAAGCCGAAACGACGTAGACGCCGCCGTTATCCGGCACCGATTCGGCAAGAACGTCGCATTCTCTTGCCGTGGAGATGAGCTTGAGTTCGTCGCGGAGCCATTGAATGGAGGAGCCTGCGTTGAAAACGCTTCCCTCGAGGGCATAGGTGGTCTTCCCACCGAGCGTCCAGGCTGCCGAGGTGACAAGGCCGTGGGTGGAGCGTATGGACTTTTCACCGACGTTCATCAGGGTGAAGCAGCCGGTACCGTAGGTATTTTTGACGAGACCGGGCTCAAAGCAGCACTGGCCGAAAAGCGCCGCCGCCTGGTCGCCCGCCGAACCCGCGATGGGGATGCCCGCAAGCGCTTCGATACCCCTGATGCCGGGGGCGATGCGGCCGAATTCCTCCGCCGAGCCGACCGGCGTCGGGAGGATAGTTCGCGGCACGCGGAGGAGGGAGAGGAGCGTATCGTCATAATCGGCCTTATCAATGTCGAAGAGCATGGTGCGGGAGAGGTTGGAATGGTCGCTGACGTGGGCTTTCCCGCCGGTGAGGTTCCAGATGAGGTAGCTTTCCACCGTTCCGGCGAGCAATTCGCCCTTTTCGGCCCGCTCCCGTGCGCCCGGGACGCGGTCGAGGATCCATTGATACTTGGTGCCGGAGAAATAAGCGTCGATGAGGAGGCCGGTCTTTTCGCGGATATAATCCTCCGCTCCTTCGACCATCAACTTTTCGCAGATGTCCGCCGTGCGGCGGCACTGCCAGACGATGGCATTGTAGATGGGCTTGCCGGTCGCTTTGTCCCAGATGATGGAGGTCTCGCGCTGGTTGGTCACACCGATGCAGGCGACGTCCTTTGCGTCGACGCCGCTTTTGAGAAAGGCCTCGCTTAAAGAAGCGATCTCACTTGCGATGATTTCTTCCGGGTCGTGCTCCACCCAGCCGGGGTGCGGGTAGATCTGCGTGGTGGGGCGGGAGGCCGAAGCCACCTGACGCCCGTTTTCGTCAAAGACGATGGCGCGGGAGGAGGCCGTGCCCTGGTCGAGGGCGATCACATAACTGGACATACCTAAACTCCTTGACTTTATGTTATTTTTTCGTTACAATAGAAATATGAGTAAACCGAAGGGAAGAGACGAAATGACCTTTGAGGAGAAAAAAGAATTCTGCCTGCGCGCTGAAATGCTCCGCGAACGCGTGAAGAGCACGTCCGCGCTTTCTCCGACCGACCGCGCCGACGCGGTGACCGGGCTGGAGGCGGCCTCGATGTATGTCAGGAGCGGCATCGTGCGCCACGGCGTTTCCAAGCTGTTCTGCGAGGACACCGCCTCGCTTTTCCGCCACATGTCGGCTCTGAAAGACTTTTCCGGCGAGGAACGCGACTATTTTGCGAGCGTTGCGGCGGTGCTGGTCACCATCTTCCCGCCCGAGGAAAAGCCCGGCAAGAAGAGGAAAAAGAAATGAAGCCGGTCTTTGATTTTCATCCCGCATCCCCGGAGGAATTCGAGGCGCTTTGGACCTTCAACATGGATACTCACCCGCGTGACGGACGCTGGAAGGTCTGGCGGGCGGAATATGCCGCTCTCAATGCACTCGGCATCGCCGAAACGTGGGTCGTGACGTGTAACGGCGACCCGGTAGGCGAGGGGACCATCCTCTGGAAGCCCGATTGCTCCGCCGTAGGCGGAAGGATCGAGCTTGCCGACGGCAGGAAAAACGCCAACCTCGACGGTCTTCGTATGCGCAAGGCCTTTGAAGGGCAGGGGCTGATGTCCCGCCTCGTCAAAGCGATGGAGGCAAAGGCAAAGAAAAACGGGTTTGACGTGATGACCATCGGCGTGGACGAAAAAGAGAAACGCAACTGCGCGATCTACGATCATTGGGGTTATCGCACCCTGATCTACAAGACGTGGGAGGACGGCGAGCCGGTCCTCTATCTTTCAAAAGAATTATAAGTTTATAGCGTACGTTCGCTCTTCCCCCTGGGAAGGGCGATTTTTGACTTGTGATCACAAAGAAAGCCGGATAACTCTTTCGCCTTATTATTCGCGTGATTTTGACTTTATTCTATCACGGCGGGCTTGTTTTGTAAACCGATAAATGGTAAAATAGAGAAAAGACGGCATAGGAGGTCGGAAGTCATGGACATTCAGAAGGTCGCGTTCGTCACGGGCGGCGGCACCGGCATCGGAAAGGGCATCGCCCTGACGCTGGCGAAAAAGGGCTACGACGTGGCGATCTCCTGCCGCGAAAGTCTGAAAGGAGCCGAAGCGGTGGCGTCGGAGATCCGGACGCTTGGCCGCCGCGCGGAGATCTTTTCGGCCGACCTATCAAAGGTAGACGAGATCCTGAGGATGTTTCAGGATTTCCGTGAGAAATTCGACCGGCTCGACCTTTTCTGCAACAACGCAGGCCTGACCGAGAAGATGCCCTTTCTGGAGACCACCGAGGAGAATTTTGACCGTGTGACCGGCGTGGATTTCAAGGGCGCCTTCTTCTGTGTCAAAGAAGCGGCGAAATTCATGGTCGAAAAGGGCATTCAGGGGAGCATCGTCATTATTTCTTCCAATAACGCCGAAGCGCATTACGCCAATTCCGCGGTCTACGGCCCGGTGAAGGCGGCGGTCAGCAAATTCGGGGAACACGCGGCGATAGAGCTTGCGCGGTATCGCATCCGCGTCAACACCATCGAGCCCGGCTACACCGACACCGGCTCGCCCCGCATGGGCTCAAAGGACGATACCTATTATAAGATCCCGCTCGGCAAGTGGACCACGGTGGAAGAGGTCGCCGAGGCGGTCGCCTACCTTGGGTCGCCTTTAGCCTCGTCGGTCACCGGCGCGACGCTGGTGATGGATAACGGTGCACTGCTGGTCTCGGATAAGCGGGAACTCTACGGATTTTGATTTTTGAAAAGAGGGTCACTAAGTTGAAATCGCACGGTAAGCTCTGGAATTTCTTGTTCGGCATCAAAAAAGTGCAGACCGAAGAGGGCGAAGGCTTCGGTGAATTATATAAGTCGCTCCTGATCGTGGCATGGCCCGCGGCGCTCGAAGGAATGCTGGTCAGCCTGATGAACTCCTTCGACACCATGATGGTCGGGAAATTAGGCGCGGCAGCCATTGCGGCGGTCGGCCTCTGCGGCCAGCCGCGTATGATCCTGCTACTCGTGGCGCAGGCGCTCTGCGTGGGCACCACCTCGGTCATTGCGCGCCGCAAGGGGCAGGGGAGACAGGACGCGGCCAATTCCTGCCTCAAACAGTCGCTTCTCATCATCACCTTTCTCGGCATTCTCATGATGGCGGGCGGTTACTTCCTCGCCGAGCCGTTTCTGAAGCTCGCGGGAGCCAACGCCGAGACATTGCCGGATGCGGCGATCTATTTCCGCATCACCTCGCTTGCCTTCCTCGCCAACTGCTGGGCGCTCTGCATCTGCGCGGCGCAAAGAGGCGTCGGAAAGACCCGCATCACCATGATCACCAACATGTGCGCCAACGTGGTCAACATCATCCTCAACTACTGCCTCATCAACGGCCACTTCGGTTTCCCGGCCCTCGGCGTCCGGGGCGCGGCCATCGCCACCGCCATCGGCACCTGCGTCTCCTTCGTTGTGGCGCTCTTCGTGGTGCTGAAAAAGAACGGTTATCTCTCCATCCTCGGCGTCGGCTCGTGGAAGTTCGACAAAGAGACGCTTTCCGGCCTTGTCAAGGTCGGCGGCGGCAGCATCGCCGAGTCGGTCTTCCTACGCATCGGCTTCCTCGTCAACGGCCGCCTCATCGCGGACGTCGGCACCACCGCGTTTGCCACCCATCAGGTGGTCCAGCAGGTCACCAGCCTCTCCTTCACCCTCGGCGACGGCGTTTCTTCGGCGTGTACGGCGCTGGTCGGGCAGGCGCTCGGCGCGAAAAAATACAAGCGCGCACTCGCGCAGGTCAAGGTCGCCGACCGCGTCTGCATCTATATGTCGGCCTTCCTCATCGTCTTCATTTTCTCCACAAGGAACCTGCTCCCACAGCTTTTCTCCGAGGATCCGGAGATCATCGCAGGAGCGGCGCTCTCGTTCATCGTGGTCTGTTTCGGCATTGTGCCGCAGAATAAGCGCGTGGTTTTCTCCGGCTGTCTGCGAGGCGCGGGCGACGTGAAATTCGTCGCGTGGGTGTCGCTTTTCTCGGTCGCCATCCTGCGTCCCGCCCTGACGTGGCTTTTCTGCTACCCCGTGAACGCCTGGCTCCCCACCTGGGGCTTTGGCTTCACCGGCCCGTGGCTCTCCTTCGGCATCGACGCCTACGTCCGTGCCTTCCTCCTTACCCGCCGCATCAATAAGGGCGAATGGGTGAATATCAAGCTTTGAAAATTGCTTAAAATCGTCGATAATATAATCAATAATTGCCCTCTCAGTCACGACTTCGTCGTGCCAGCTCCCCCAAAGGGGGAGCCTTCCGAAGCTTTGCTTTTTCGGCAGGCTCTCCTGCCGGGAGAGCTGACTGAGAGGGCAATTCCTTTATGAAAAAAGAGGCCGCTTGTTTTCAAACGGCCTCTTTTGATTTGAAAATGACTTTAGCTATGCGGTTTAGAACAGACCGACGATCTTGCCCGTTTCGTCAACGTCGATGCGTTCGGCGGCGGGAGACTTCGGGAGGCCCGGCATAGTGAGGATGTCGCCGGTCAGAACGACGACGAAGCCGGCACCGGCGGAGACCTTCACGTTCTTGACCGTGACGGTGAAGCTTTCGGGCGCACCGAGCTTGGAAGGATCATCCGAGAAGCTATACTGGGTCTTGGCGATGCAGACCG
>JAKSPX010000132.1 GCA_024404415.1 Clostridia bacterium
CTACTACCTCTGGATCATGGCAGGAAAGGATCGCGGCTTCTTCATGACCACCGACCCCGACCACGCCTGGCTCAATAAATAATAATAAGGGCTGTCGCAAAGTGCGGTAGCCCTGTTTTTGATGAGTTTTCAGTATTCAGTTTTCAGAAGAAAGGATGGATGATATGATCACCATCACCAACGGCATTCTCACCGCTTCCATTGATCCGCTTGGCGCGGAGATGAAGAGCTTAAAAAAAGGCGATACGGAATTCATGCGTCACGACCCGCGCGACGGCTGGAAATCGGTCGCCCCGGTGCTCTTCCCCATCGTCGGCGGTCTGAAGGACGACACCTTTTACCACAACAATAAAGCCTACAAGGTCGAAAAGCACGGTTTTGCCCGCTTCCGCACCTTTGAACCTGAGCTTTTAGCCGAAAACGCCGTCCGCTTCACCCTCAAGCCGCAGGCGGGCGACGAGGAGATCTACCCGTGGGATTACGAATTCTCCCTTGTCTACACGCTCGAAGAAAACCGCGTCGCGGTGCGCTACGAAGTCAAAAACAACTCCGACGAGACCATGTATTTCTCCGTCGGCGGCCACGAAGGCTACGCGCTCCCCGAAGGGTTGGAAGCCTACACCGCGACCTTTGAAAAAGCCGAGACCGTGCCGGTCTATTCGGTCACCGGGCCGTTACTTGACGGCGGGAAAAAGCCCTTCCTCGAAGATCAGGCGGCTTTTACCCTGAAAGATGACTATTTCACCCCCGACGCGCTCATTTTCAAGGATCTGATCTCGGAAAAGGTCACGCTCGACGGTCCTTCGCGCCGCATCACGCTGGATTTCTCAGGTTTCACCGATCTTCTCATCTGGACCATTCCCGGGAACCGCTACGTCTGCCTGGAGCCGTGGTGTGGTCTTCCCGACTCCACCGAAAGCAAAGGAAACCTCGCCGAACGTGAAGGCATCATCGCCCTTGGCGCGGGACAGATGGCCGTCCGCACCCACACGATCGAGGTGGAAGCGAAATGACCTACTTACTCGGCATTGATTTCGGCGGCGGTGCTGCCAAGGCGACCGTGATCGACGCGGCAGGCAACCTCGTCCTTGAGGCCTCGGGCGAATACCCCACCTATTATCCCGCCGACGGTTTTGCGGAGCAGGCGGCCGAGGACTGGGAAAAGGCGCTCTACGCCCTCTGCCGCGAGATCACCACAAAGATCAACCCGTGGGAGATCGCGGCGGTGGCGGTCGATTCGGCCACCCACACGGCGCTTCTCTGCGACGCAGACATGAAGCCGGTCGCCCGCGCCATCCACTGGACCGACGCGAGAAGCCGCGAAGAATCGAAATTCCTCAAGGAAAACTACGGGGATATGATCTTCCAAAAGACCAATCACTACCCCGACACCATCTGGACGCTCCCGCAGCTACTCTGGCTTCAGAAAAACGACCCGGCGCGCCTGAAAAACACGAAACCCCTCCTCTTTGAAAAGGATTACCTCCGCTACCTCCTGACCGGGAGAGTCGCCACCGACCACATTGAGGCGCAGGGCAGCATGCTCTACGACGTGGAGACGCGCGATTGGTCGCCAGAGCTCTCGGCCCTCTGCGGGCTCGATATGGAGATCCTCCCGCCGCTTTACGAGCCGCTGGATTTCATCGGCGAGGTCACGGGCGTTGCCTCCATCGAGACCGGCCTTGCCGAAGGCACGCTGGTCATGGCCGGCACCACCGACACCTGCATGGAAATGGTGGCGGCAGGCGCAGTCAAAGAGGGCAGCATGACGGTCAAGCTCGCCACGGCGGGGCGCATCTGCGTCATCACCGACAAAGCCTACCCCGACCGCAATCTGGTCTGCTATTCCCACGCCGTGCCCGGCCTCTGGTACCCCGGCACCGCCACCAAGGCCTGCGCCTCCTCGCTTCGTTGGTTCCGCGACGCCTTCGGCGACGACTACAAGACGCTGGATTTCCTCGCCTCCGCCGTTCCCGCGGGTACGGAAGGACTCTTTTACCATCCCTACCTCGCAGGCGAGCTGACTCCCTACGCCGACCCGATGCTCAGAGGCAGCTTTGTCGGCGTGAACGGTCAGCATACCAAGGGGCATTTTGCCCGCGCCGTCATGGAAGGCGTCGGACATTCCCTCATGGACAGCATCGCCGCCCTGAAAACCACCGGCATCACCCCGGCAAATGAGGCCACCCTCATCGGCGGCGGCGCGAAATCGCCCTTCTGGGCGCAGATGATCGCCGATATGCTCGGCATCCCCTTAAAGACCTGCGTTTCGAGCGATTCCTCCCTCGGCTCCGCCATGCTCGCGGGCGTTGCCGTCGGCGTGTTTTCGGATTTCAATGACGCACGGCGGCAGTGCGTGAAATACGCCGCCTCCTATGAGCCGCACGCCGCCCTGACCGCTTTCTACGCGGAAGCGCACAGGAAATACACCGCCATCCACGACGCGCTCGCGCCCTATTACCACTCTTTATGAAGATCCTCTGCTGTGTCAAAGTCCTGCCCTCGGACGAGCTCAACCCCTTCGACGCGGCGGCTTATGAAGCCGCGCTCCGCGTGGAAGGGGCGGAGGTCACGCTCCTTTCGATGGGCAGGGAAAACACCCGCGACTTACTTTCCAAACTCACGCGCCTCGGCGCGAGGCGGGCGATCCTTCTGACCGACCCCGGTTTTGCCGGGGCGGACAGCCTCGCCACCGCCTACGCCCTTTCCGTAGCCGTGAAAAAGCTCTCGCCCGACCTCATCCTCTGCGGCAGGCAGTCCATCGACGGCGACACCGCGCAGGTCGGCCCGGAAATGGCCGAAATGCTCTCTTTTCCGCTTGCGACCTGCGTTTATTCCTTCTCGGCCAAAGAAGATTCCGTGCTTGCAAAAAAGGCTGATGCGGATCTCACGCTCCCCCTCCCCGCGCTTCTCACATTGGAAAGAAGCTATGATCTTCGCCTCCCCTCCATCTTTTCACGCCCCGGAACGGTCGAAACGTGGAATATTGCCGACCTCGGAGCCGATCCCGCCCGCTGCGGGACACAGGGCTCCCGCACCCGCGTGATCGCCACCGAGGAAAAGACCGGCGGCAGACGGGATTGTCATTTCATCTCCCCGGCGGAATTCCCCAAAACCCTTTCTGCCTTACTTCAAAAAGAGACGGTCACACCCGAAAGAGCACTTCAAAAGAAGCTTCCCTTCACCCGCGCGGTCGGGAATACCGCTTCGGAGCTGGCCGAAAGTTATTTTGAAGAAGTAGAAACGCTTCCCACGATCCCGCCGCCCCTCCTCGCAGAAAAGATCGCAGAAAAAGAAGCTCCTGTGCTCTTTGCATCGGACGTGTGGGGCAGAGAAAACGCGCCGCGCGTCGCGGCCATACTCTCGCTTGGCCTCTGCGCCGACTGCACGTCGATCGAAGAACGGCTCGGAAGCCCGGTTTTCGTGCGTCCGGCCTTCGGTGAGAGCAAAATCGCCCACGTCAGGTGCCTCTCGCCCATCCCCATGGCGACCATGCGCCCCGAAACCGTGACGGGGAATTTCATCGTTTCGCTCGGGCGCGGCTGTGTCGCCTCCATCGACCGTGGAAAAGCCTTCGTCGCGCGGTTTGGTGCGGAGCTTGCCTCCTCGCGCGGTCTTGTGGACGACGGAAAAATGCCCTACCCATTGCAGGTCGGCATGACCGGGCGGATCGTCTCGCCCAAAGTCTACCTCGCCATCGGCATTTCCGGCACGGTACACCACCTCGCGGGCATGGAACGCTCCGGGAGCATCATCGCCGTCAACCCCGATAAGAATGCCCCCATCTTCGATCACGCCGACGTCGGCATTCTCTCCACCGCCGAGGAATTTTTCGACGCGCTCGGCATATAAAGTCATCCCGCCCGGCTTCCGGGCGGGATGTATTTTATACTATATATTTTATCTGCAAATAATTCATAGTATACTATAAATTATTCTTGACTAAAATGCCACATACGGGTATAATAGAATCAAAAGAAGGTGAACAGATGTCTATTACTTCCAAAGAGCGTATTCTGAAGGTTTTGACTGCCTATAACCCGTGGTGGAAGACCCGAATCGTCAACCCCCAAATGTCCAAAAATTATAAACGTTTTGCCTTTTACGAAGCTATGAAGCGTTTGAATGATCCCGTCATACGGCGTACGGTGATCCTGACAGGGACACGTCGGGTCGGCAAAACGACCATTCAATATCAAATGATCGAAGCGCTTCTGCAAAGCGGTATCGCCCCGCAGAAAATTGTTTTTATTTCCATGGATCATCCCATGCTCAAACTGAGCCAGTTTCAGGACGTGTTGGATTGCTACCATGAAAATATTTACCCGGAGCAGGATGTTTACTATTTTTTCGATGAGATCCAATACGCGCAGGATTGGGATCGTTGGTTGAAAGTCATTTACGACATGCAGCCGGACACCCATGTCGTAGCCACCGGTTCCGCGAGTCCTGCACTCGTGAAGGGGAATCGTGAAAGCGGCGCCGGTCGTTGGTCGGTCATCCAGGTGCCCACCATGTCTTTTTATGAATACTGCGAGCTTTTGGGGGTCGATCGTCCGAATATCCCGCCCGACCTGAAAGCGACTGACCTCCTGCAAAAAACACAATTCAAGCGGATGGAGATCATGCTGCAATTATCCAAGGTACAAAAGCATTTCATGCGTTATCTGCAGATCGGCGGTTTTCCCGAGCTTGCCTTATCCGATAACGACCTTATGGCTCAACAGATCATGCGTGAAGACGTCGTAGATAAAGTATTGAAGCGCGATCTGCCTTCGCTTTACAATATCCGCAATGCCACGGAATTGGAGCGCATATTCCTCTATTTGTGCAATACTTCATCGGAGATCGTGTCTATTGAGGCCATCACCAAGGAACTAAACGGCGTTTCCAGAACTACCGTTGAAAACTATATCCAATATCTGGAAAGTGCCAACCTGATATATCAGAGCTGGCCGGTGGATATGGCGGGCAAGAAGGTTTTGAAAGCGCGGCCCAAAATCTATATTGCAGACGCGGCTATCCGAAATGCCGTTTTGATGGATGACACCATCCTCTCCAATCCCGTCGAAATGGGCAGGGTCGTAGAAACGGCTGTGTACAAGCACGTAGCCGCCTTCTGTTATCCGTTTACGACCTCTGTCGGATGTTTCCGC
>JAKSPX010000133.1 GCA_024404415.1 Clostridia bacterium
TTCCACCTGCATGAGGCTGGACATAGGCGCATCGCACACCGCGGCAAAGCTGCCGAAGCGGTCGATGAGCTGATGGGCAAGCTGATTGGTGTCGGTGCGCGGAAGGATGTTATATAGATAGATCTCCAGCACCTCGTGCTCGGCAAATCCTTCTATGCCCTCTTTGAGGAATCGCTCGGTCATGCGCGTCCGATGACCCGCGTGGATGCTTTTTCCCTTACCCTTTTCAGCCATACTCTCCCCCGTTCAAGCTTAACCGCAATTTTTATCATTATATACTCTTTTCACCCTCTTTTCAACACAGGACAGGTCAATTTATGAGAAATTTACAGGTCGGTCCCAACGACGCGGGCCAGCGGCTGGATCGTTTTCTCGCTAAGGCGCTCCCGGCGCTCCCGGCGGGTCTCTGCTCCAAATTCATCCGCACGAAATACATCAAATTAAACGGTCAGCGCACCGAGGGAAGTGCGCGCCTTTCCGAAGGCGACGTCATCACCTTTTATATCAACGACCGTTTCTTCCTCACCGCCGACTCCGACGACGCCTACCGTGCGGCGGATAAACCGGTGAATATCCTCTATGAGGATGAGAATATCCTGCTCGCCGTCAAGGAGCCCGGCCTTTCGGTACATGAGGATGAATCCGGCGACCCGGACACCCTCATCAACCGCATCAAGAGCTATCTGGAAAAGAACGGCTCATGGGAGCCCGCCGCGGAAAATGCCTTTGCGCCTGCCCTCTGCAACCGCATCGACCGCAACACCGGCGGCATCGTCATCGCCGCCAAAAACGCCGAGGCGCTTCGCGAAATGAACGAGCTGATCCGCACCCGCTCCATCGACAAATTCTACCTCGCCTGTGTAAATGGCCGTCTCCCGCGCTCGGGACAGCTCAAGGGGTATTTAAAGAAGATCGAAAGCAAAAACCGCGTCGTCGTCCGCGACGAGCCCTTCCCCGGGGCGCGCACCGCCATCACGGAATACAAGGTGCTTGCGGAAAAGGACGGACTCTCGCTAGTCGAATGCCGTCTCGTCACCGGGCGCACCCATCAGATCCGCGCGCAGATGGCCCACGCGGGGCATCCGCTTTTGGGCGACGGAAAATACGGAAAGGCCGACGAAAGGCGCCGGTATCAGGCGCTTTTTTCCTACCGGCTGGTCTTCTCCTTCAAGGAGGAAATCGGCAGGCTTGACTACCTCAGGGGGCGGAGCTTCACCGTCACCGACGTCGATTTCGTGTCCCGATATTTTCCGGATTTTCACATATTATAGAGGATTTCAAAGCATACGGGAGGATATGAAAGATAACCCGGTTTCTTTCAGTCCTCCCGCAACTCATCATAAATAACAAGAGGTAATCCCGAATATTCTGATAATTTGTTGTGTTTTGTAGAAATTGCTATTGACATATCCCCCTTGACGATGTATGATTATTTTCGGACTATTTTCATGAATTAGTCCCCGCAAACGGCGCACATGGACAAGTTCGCCTTTAGCGGATCATACGGTCGAAGAGGGGGATGATAAATGTCCAAAGAGCTTATAAATTTGAAGGATATCGTCATGACTTTCGATGGCGAGGATATTCTCAAATCTATAAACCTAACCGTCAAAGACGAAGAATTTCTAACACTGCTGGGACCCAGCGGCTGCGGAAAAACAACGACATTGCGGATTATAGGCGGATTTCTCACTCCGACGTCCGGGGACGTCTATTTTGACGGCAAACGCATCAACGATTTGCCGCCCTACAAGCGTAATGTTAACACGGTCTTCCAGAAATACGCGCTCTTCCCGCACCTGAACGTGTATGAAAACATCGCGTTCGGCCTGCGCCTGAAAAAGGTGAAGGAGCCGGAAGTCAAAGCGCGTGTGGAAAAAATGCTCAAAATGGTCAACCTGGAAGGCTTTGAAAAGCGTTCTCCCGAGCTTTTATCGGGCGGACAGCAACAGCGCGTCGCCATTGCGCGTGCTCTGATCAATCACCCCAAGGTGCTCCTTCTGGACGAACCGCTCGGGGCGCTTGACCTCAAGCTGCGCAAGGAAATGCAGTTGGAGCTCAAAAAGATCCAGCGGCAGTTGGGCATCACCTTTATCTACGTAACACACGACCAGGAGGAGGCCTTGACCATGAGCGATACCGTCGTGGTCATGAACGGCGGTCTCATTCAGCAGATCGGCACTCCTCAGGATATATATAACGAACCCGCCAACGCCTTCGTCGCCGACTTCATCGGCGCGTCCAACATCATCGACGGCGTCATGGTGAGGGATTTCACCGTCGACTTCATGGGACACCGCTTTGAATGCGTCGACAAGGGCTTCGCCGAAAACGAACCCATCGACGTGGTCATCCGCCCCGAGGACTTCAAGCTCGTCAAGCCCGAGGAGGGTATGCTCTCCGGGCGCGTCGAAAGCGTCATCTTCAAGGGCGTCCATTACGAATCCTGCGTGCGCGTGGGAGAGCGCGATTTGCTGGTGCATTCCACCGTGTGTGAGCCGGTCGGCAGCGAGGTAGGCCTTTCGGTCATCCCGTTCGACATCCACATCATGCACAAGTCGACCGATCCCGCCTCCCAGGCCTTCCACTATGACGAGGAGGGCCAGGAAGATGAAACTTAAAAAAGCACCTCTTCTTTCGCTTCCCTACGCCGTCTTCGCGCTCATATTCATCGTCGCGCCCCTGATCCTCATCCTCTTTTACAGCATCACCTTTGATCAGGAGTTGGATAACGGCACGGTCTTCACCATTCCCGCCGAAACCGTCGTCACCGTCGACGGAAAGGATTATCAGATGAAGGAAGACACCGGCGCCGCGCTGGACGGTGTCCTCTCCTTTGCGCTGCGCGAAGGTCCCGTTCTTTCTTCTTCTGCCGGAGACGTGACGCTTGAAAGCGCCGCTTCTGCCAAGGTTGCAGACAGCACCACGGTGAGAGACGAAGAGATCGGCAATTTCCTTCTCATCCGTTCCAACAACAAAAACCACGCCAAGCAGATCACCCTGCGCAATTTCTTCCGCTTTTTCGATAAAAACAACCCCCAGTATTTCAAGACGCTTCTCCGTTCGCTCTACCTCGCGTTGGTGAGCACGGTGATCTGTCTCATCCTCGGCTACCCGATGGCTTTCATCCTCTCCAGACTCCCCTCCCGCGTCAGAAGCACCCTGACTTTCCTCTTCATCCTCCCAATGTGGATGAATTTTCTTCTGCGCACCTACGCGTGGATGACGATCCTGGAGAACACCGGCCTTGTCAACAGCCTCCTAAAGCTTCTCGGACTGCCCACCGTTTCGCTCATGTATTCCCAGGGCGCGGTCATCCTCGGCATGGTCTATAACTTCCTGCCCTTCATGATCCTGCCCATCTATAACCAACTCATCCGCATCGATGCAAGCCTCATCAACGCCTCGGACGACCTCGGAGCCAACAAGGTGCAGACCTTCCTCCGCGTGGTCTTCCCGCTCTCCTTCCCCGGCGTGATGAGCGGCATCACCATGACCTTCATGCCCGCCGTGACCACCTTCGTCATCTCCAAGCTTCTCGGCGGCGGACAGAACGCCCTGATCGGCGACCTCATCGAGCAGCAGTTCAAGACTGCGGGCGACTGGGGCTTCGGCTCGGCCATTTCGGTCATCGTGATGATCCTGATGCTCCTCGCCATGAGCTTTGTCTCGCGTTACGAGCGTCAGAGCTATGAGAGCGGAGGTGTTCTGAATTGAAAAGCTTCTGGAAAGCCTTCAAGGGCATCTACTCCATTCTCATCTTCATTTTCCTCTACGCGCCCATCGTGGTTCTGATGGTCTACTCCTTCAACGCCAATAAGTCCCGCGGTTCGTGGGGCGGCTTCTCCCTCAAGTGGTACGCCAAGCTCTTCTCCAACGCGGACATTCTGGACGCTTTGAAGAACACGCTGATCATCACGGCGCTCGCCGCCATCATCGCCACCATCATCGGCACCGTCTCGGCCATCGGCATTCACTACATGGGCACCCGCATGAAGTCGCTCTTTTTGAACGTCAACTATCTCCCGGTCATGAACCCGGATATCGTGACGGGCATCTCGCTTCTTCTGCTCTTCCTCTTCCTCGGCATCAAGCTCGGTTATGTGTCGCTTCTTCTGGCACACATCACCTTCAATATCCCCTACGTCATCATCTCGGTGCTCCCCAAGCTCCGTCAGATGAACACCCACACATTGGAAGCTGCCATGGATCTCGGTGCACCTCCGATCACCGCTTTTATGAAAGCGGTCCTCCCGGAGATCTGGCCCGGCGTCATCACCGGTTTCCTGCTTGCGATCACCATGTCCATCGACGACTTTGTGATTTCCTTCTTCACCACCGGCCCCGGCATCAACACCCTTTCCATCTACATCTATTCCCAGGCCAAGAAGGGTATCAAGCCGGAGATCAACGCACTCTCCGCCATTATGTTCATCGTGGTCCTTGTCCTGCTCCTCATCGTCAATCGCCGCGACACGGCTGACGAACGCAAGGAATCCAAAAAAGTCCAGCACCGTCGTATGAATTGAAAGGAAGTAAAATATATTGAAAAGAATTTTTGTTCTTCTGATGGCTGTTGCCTCAGTCATCTGTGTTTTCGGCTCCTGCTCCGGCAGCGGTGAGGTTGTCCGCGTTTTCAACTGGGGCGACTACATCGACGAATCGGTCAACGACGATTTTGAAGAAGCCACCGGCATCGACGTCAAGTACTCCACCTTCATCCAGAACGAGGATATGTACACCTCCGTCACCGCCGCCGATTCCTACTATGATGTCATTGTCCCCTCCGACTACATGATCTCCAAAATGGCCTCCGAAGGCCTGCTTGCCGAGCTCAATTACGACAACATCCCCAACTTCTCCCTCATCAGCGACCGTTTCAAGGGCATGGAATACGACCCCGAGAACAAGTACGCCGTCCCCTACCTCTGGGGCACCGTCGGCATCGTCTACAACAAGACCATGGTCGACGAAGAGATCACTTCCTGGAAATCTCTCTTTGACGAGAAGTACGCCGGCAAGATCTTCATGATGGACAGCGTCCGCGACAGCATCGGCATGGCCCTCATCATGGGCGGCCACTCGGTCAACAGCAAGAACGACGAAGAACTGGCCGAGGCCGAAGA